>NZ_CP115842.1:900000-1160000 GCF_013318015.2 Agrobacterium tumefaciens
CCGGCTGGTCGGCGGCCTTCTTGCTCATCACCACTTCCGTCTGCGGGCTGAGCTTGCCGGCCTTCATCTGCGAAAAGGCGATATAGGCGGTCATCAGCTTGGTCAGCGAGGCCGGATACCACTTGCGGAACGCTTCCTGGTGGGAAATCACCTTGCCGGTTTTGACATCGACCACCATTTTTGGATTGGCATTCGCCACGGGTGCGGCGGCAACAAGGCCGGCGGTCATGATGGCAATGGCTGCGGAGAGCCGTCGGGCGGCGTTTGGCGATTTAAGATTCTGTGGCAAGGCTTATCCTCGAATTCCCGTCTTCAGTCAGGGAATGGCAATATTCACCATATATGTCCTAGCAATGGCAAAGTACATTGATTACGTCAATTATGCGGCGCACTATCCACCGCGGAGGATAGGCTTTTACGCCATGCCGCACCGATGAACCCAGGAATGAACGAATGCCGATTTTGAACAGAGCCGCCGAACTTCAGCAGGAAGTCAGCGAATGGCGGCGTCACCTGCATGAAAATCCCGAGATTTTGTATGATGTCGACAACACCGCAGCTTTCGTTGCGGACAAGCTGAAATCTTTCGGCGTTGACGAAATCGTGACCGGTCTTGGCCGCACGGGCGTGGTCGGCATCATCAGAGGCAATATTCCAGGCAATCGCACCATCGGCTTTCGGGCGGATATGGATGCTCTTCCCATCCTTGAGGAAACCGGCAAACCCTGGGCTTCCAAAACCGCAGGCGCCATGCATGCCTGCGGCCACGACGGCCACACCGCCATGCTGCTTGGCGCCGCCAAATATCTCGCGGAAACCCGCAATTTCGCCGGGTCCATCGCGGTCATCTTCCAGCCCGCCGAAGAAGGCGGTGCGGGTGCGCTCGCCATGGTCGAGGACGGCCTGATGGAGCGGTTCGGCATCGATGAGGTCTACGGCATGCACAATATGCCGGGTATTCCGCTCGGCTCGTTCGCCATCCGCAAGGGCGGTATCATGGCGGCACCGGACAAGTTCTCGATCACTGTCAAAGGTCGTGGCGGCCATGCGGCCCAGCCGCACCGCACGATCGACCCGATCACGATCGGCGCACAGATCGTCGGCAATCTGCAGATGATCGCCTCGCGCAATGCCGATCCGATCCGATCCGTGGTCGTGTCCGTCACCCGCTTTCACGCCGGCTCCAGCCACAACATCATTCCCAACGACGCGCTGATTGCCGGCACGGTGCGTAGTCTGGACGAGACGGTGCGCGATCTCGCGCAGGATCGCATCAAGCAGATGGCGGAAGGCATAGCGCTTGCCAATGGAGCGGAAGCCGAGGTCGTCTATGAACGTTATTGCCCGGTGACCTTCAACCATGCGGACGAGACCGACCACGCCATCCACGTCGCCCGCGATGTGGCTGGTGAAAACAACGTCGACCCCGATGTCGACCCTTCCATGGCGGGCGAGGATTTTTCCTTCATGTTGAAGGAAAGGCCGGGTGCCTTCATCTTCATCGGCAACGGCGATTCGGCCGGCCTTCACAACCCTGGATACGATTTCAACGACGACGCCATCGCCTACGGCATTTCCTATTGGGTGAAACTTGCCGAGCAACGCCTGACGAACTGACTACCGGGACGCAAAGAAAGCAGAGGAACAGGTCAACCGCGATAAAGAACGCGGTTGATCCGCCGGCTACGGCAGGTTAAAGAGCAATTCAGTGTCCACGTAGCTCAGCAGGATAGAGCACAGGATTCCTAAGACAAATTGGGGGTTGCGCCCGGAAACGACGCAATCGATCTGCTCAAAGTCGGGGAAAGCTTCGCTGGTCTTCCAGCATGCCAATCCCGAGCCAAGCTCTGGAGAAATCCGGTGAAGGTGTAGAGACTGGATGGGCAGCACCTAAAAGCCGAAAGGCTCATGGTGAAGGGACAGTCCAGACCACGAACGTCCTATCCAATGGAGATGGGCGGCGGCTAAAGCCGAAGTGGTATGAATCCTGGGGTCGGAGGTTCGAATCCTCTCGTGGACACCATTTTCCTGTAAATTCAGTTTAAAACAATAATATAAAAAAGAGCGGAATGTCGTGACCCGCTTCACTGCTGGCCATGCGGCTCTAGTCCTAGACAAACATAATAGCTGTCCCGTTTCGCTCAGCGTGCACACCGGCATGTTCGAACGGCGAAGCATCGATTGGTCACGTTCGTTTTACCAATTAGCTCCGGTCTTTTGCGCGTTTGATCGCAAACACATATCGTGCATCCACAAACAGCACCTATCTAAGATGCTCACACCCGATGAAGGAGACAGAATGATCAACGAATATGGCCCATACGTACAGATGGGAACGCTTGCAGAGCAGATGGCCACCCGATACCGGATGGACCCAAATCTCGCACTGGAACCGCACCTGTTGCACTATATGGAAGAAGTCGAGGTAAATATCGCCGCCGACAGCTTCGATCATGTTGGGTTCATGGACAAGATCCGCAGCCGGCTGGAAATGACACTGGCGAAGACCGTCGACCCTCGATGCAGAGAATTCCTGCATGCGGTTGTGGTCGCACTTCAGGAGCGTATCGATCGTCATTCACTCGACGTTGCGTGATCGCCGTTCCTCCTTCCACGTTGCATCAGGTCTCTGCAAATGAACTTCTATGACGCGGGCAAGAAGCTGCCTGCGACGCGGCGTTCAGCCGCGTGGTGCGCAAGCCGTAAAAAACTCACTCGATGAAAACGCGCACGCTCGAAGCGCGGCCATCGGCGTCGATCACGGTCAGCGTTGAAAACCCCTGCCCTTCCGGTCGCCATTCGCTGTTGCGGCGGAGCGAAGAATCCGGGAGCGGCCTGCCGTTGGCGAGCCAGCGGAAGGGCGCGCGGCCGCCTTGCAGCTTCAGCACTAGCGGCGAAATGCCTGACTGGCTGGAGAGCTCCACCCTAGCCCCTTCCGGTGGATAGACGATGCGCGGCGCGCTTTCGCGCCTTGAGGCCGAAAGCAGGCCGCTTGCGGTCAATGTGAAACGCCGCTGGTTGGCGGGAAGGTCGCTCACGGCCACCCGCGCGACGCCAGAGGGTGCAGCAGGCATTGGCGTGATCGCTACGCCGGATTTCTCGAAAGCCTCGAAGAGGATCGGGGCTGCCGTCGCATAACCGGCAATGCCCGGGACGGCGCCGTTATCGGCACGACCGACCCACACGCCGATGACATGCCGCCCGTCATAACCTACCGACCAGGCATCACGGTAACCGTAGCTGGTGCCGGTCTTGTAGGCGATGCCGCGCTGCTTCATGCCGAGTGGCGGCAGCACACCGGACAGGATGTCGGAGACGTTCCAGATCGCAGCGTCGGCAAACAGCCGATCTCCGGCAAGCGGTTGCGGCGCGGAGCGCACACCGTCCCCCAGCCGCACAGAGTCGCCGCCGCCGGCAAGGCCCGCATAAAGCTGCACCAGATCAACCAGCGAAATACCAGCACCTCCCAGCGCAATGGCAAGCCCAGGAGGCTCGGTGGTGGGAAGCACGAGCTTCACGCCCGCGCGGCGAAAACGCACCATCAGCGCAGACGGGCTGACAGCATCCAGAAGCTTTACGGCGGGCACATTGAGCGACAGTTGCAGTGCCTGCCTGATGCTGACATCACCCTGATAATGCATATCGAAATTTCGCGGGCGGTAACCGGAAAAATCCGCCGGGCGATCCTCGATGATGGTTTCCTGCCCGATGAGACCATTTTCAAAGGCAAGGCCATAGATGAACGGCTTGAGGGTGGAGCCCGGCGAGCGCACGGCGCGGCTCATCTCCACGAAACCGCGCCTTGCAGTATCGAGATAATCAGCGGAACCAACTTCAGCCAGAATATCACCGGTCTGCGCGTCGGCCATGACGATGGCGACGGAGACCTTTTCTGTCAGTTTTTCCGCTGCATGGCGGGCAACGGCTTCCAGTTCCCGCTGGATCGGCAATCTGAGCGTCGAGTGCGCCTCGGTGGCATTGGCAAACTTCACGCGTGCGGCAGCCGCCATATGCGGTGCATAGGCCGGCAGATCACGCCGGTTGGCGGGAACGGCTGCAAGGGTCGCCCGCTCTGCTTCCCCTTCACCCACCACGCGTTCTACGGCAAGGCGCTGCAAAACCCTCTCCCGCGCCTGCCTTGCCGCATCCGGAAAGCGGTCCGGTCGGCGTTTCTCCGGCAATTGCGGCAGCGCCACCAGAAGAGCCGCCTCCGCCGTGTCGAGCCGGGCGGGCTCCTTGCCAAACCAGGCGAGGCTTGCGGCACGAACACCCTCAAGATTGCCGCCATAAGGCGCGATATTCAGATAAAGATCGAGGATTTCCGCCTTGTCGAGCCGTCTTTCGATCTGGAGCGCTCGCAATCCCTGCAGAAATTTCGCCGAAAACGACCGGTCGGTGCGCGGTTCGATCAGCCGCGCCACCTGCATGGAAAGCGTCGAGGCGCCGGAGACGATCCGGCCGTTGCTTGCCAATTGCCAGGCGGAGCGCAGCAGCGCCCAAGGGTCAATGCCGTGATGGTCGTAAAAACGCTGGTCCTCGTAAGCGATCAGCATGCGCAGGAACTGCGGATCGACTTCTGCAGCGCTGGTTTTCAGCCTCCAGCGGCCATCAGGTGTCGCAAATGCGCGCAGCAACCGCCCGTCTCTATCCAGCACCTCGAAGGACCGCTGCTGCGCAGCCTCCAGCGGTGGCGGATAGGCCTTGTCCAGCGCATCGAGACCGAAGGCCGCACCGCCTACAAACAGAGCGGCCGACACGATGCCGACGATGATCGCCTTTTTTCGCCTCATGGGGTTGCCGAACGCACCTCCATGCGGCCCGTTGCCGTGCGGGCGGAAAATTGCGGCCGGTACATATCCTCGACCGAGGCGGCCGGATGATCATAAGTGCCCGGGGTGACGGCCCGGACCACATAGGCCAGCGTGATTTCCGAGCTGTCGCCAGCCGTGCGGTTGAAGGCCGCAACGAACCGGTCGTAGCGGAATTCGGTATGCGCAGCTTCGGTTTCCGGCAACCAGTCGAAATTCGAAAGGGCGGCAGAATTGACGAGGCTCGGATTGTCGATCTCGAAACCGGAAGGCAGAAGGTCAGTCACGAGAATGCGTGCTTGCCAGTCATTTTTAGGCGTGACATTCAGCACCGCCACGTAACGCTCGTTCTGCACCACCTCGCTCGCGTTCACCTCCTCGCCATCCATGGAATAATAGGTACGGGTAATGGTGAAGCCCTCGCCACCGGCGGCAAGCGGTTGTGCCGGGGGCGCGACCGTGGTGACCACCGCCGTGACCGGATCAGCCGACGCGTTGGCGATCTTCAAGGGTGCCGCCAGCAATTCGTCGCCGGTCATCCGCTTGCCGAAACCGCCGGTCTGCAAATCGCCGTTCACATCAAGACGGATATCCTTGTCCTCACCTTTGACGGCGCGGGCGGCAAGCAGCATCCATGCCTGTTCCTGGGTGCTGGTATAGGGTTTCTTTTCCCATTCCTTCGCCACGGCACCTGCAAGTTGCGGCACGACGGCAGGAACCGGACGGCTTTCCGCCGCAAGCGCCAGCGTCGCTGCGCCATCACGCAGGGCGGAACCGTAATCCGCCCTTGCGAAGCTAACCTTGGTGGCACGGCTCGCCATATCGAGCGAGGCACCGAACACAGTCTTCGCGCGTGCCTGATCTCCATAAAGCGAAAGGGCTGCGGCAACCTGCGCCTTGGCAAGCGGTGTGGGGAAATCGGCAAGCGCCGTATCCGCATAATATCTGAGATCGTTGATCGCCGCCTTGCGGTTGCGCGCCAGAACGTAAAGCGAATAGGCGATCTCGTTGCCGCGATCCTTGACGTTGCTATCGTAGGAAAGACCGTTTTGCAGGTTGCTCAAAGCCTGCACCATCGCCTGTTCGGGAACATCGTAACCCTGCTCGCGCGCACGGGTCAGGAAGTCGCTGATATAGGCATCCAGCCACAGATCTCCGTAACCGGGAGACCAGAGGCCGAAACTGCCGGAACTCGACTGGAAGGACAGCACCCGGTAGATCGCCTCCTGCACGCGGCGGCGGGTATCCGGGTCCTCGGCAATGCCGCTATCCTTGGTCATTTCCGAGAGATAAAGCAGCGGCAACGCGCGGCTCGTCGTCTGCTCGGCGCAGCCGTAAGGATATTTGTCGAGCATCATCACCAGCGCCGGAATATCGAAGGCTGGCGAGCGTGTGACGTTGACGGCGACGGACGAACCGAGAAGCATGCTATCGGCCAGAAGGTCGCCATTGATCGTCAGGCTGCTATTGGGCGCGATCTTGATTTCACGCCGCGTCGTGACCGGCAGAACGGCTGGACGCACGGGAACATTCAATACCTGCTCCAGCGAAAGACCGGCGGCGTTGGAGACCTTAATGGTGATTGCGCCATTGCCCGGCTGTTCGCCTGTCAACGGCACGGTCAGCGACGACTTGCCGCCCTTTTGCAGTGCCAGGGTCTGCGACATCTCACCCTGATCGACCGTAAGTGCCGTGTTGCTGGTGACATCCAGCCGGTAGTCGCCGGCCTCGCCATCGGTATTGGCGATATCGAGCCGCAATTGCGAGACATCGCCGGGCGCGAGGAATTTCGGTGCACTGGCAGTCACTACCACGGGGTCTCGAATGACGGCGTCGGAGACCGCATGTCCCACGCCCGTCTTCGTCCAGGCGACAGCCATGATGCGGGCCGTGCCGTTGAACTGAGGAATATCGAAGCTCACCGTCGCCTTGCCGTCTGCGTCAAGTTCGACAGGTCCCGAGAAGAAGGCCACGAGCTTTTCGGTGGGCGGGCTGCCCTGCAGTGCTGCGCCCCCGCCATCACCGCCCGTTCTCAGGCGACCGGTGGCGCCAAGCGAACCGTCGATCAGGCGGCCATAGAGGTCGCGGATTTCCAGCCCGAGCCGTCGCTGACCGAAATACCATTCATCCGGCTGCGGCGGTTCATAGCGGGTGAGGTTCAATATGCCGACATCCACAGCCGCGACGATGACATAGGCCTTTTCGCCCACGCCCGCGCCGGCGACACTGATCGGAATTTCAAGCGGCTGACGCGGCAGCGTCTTCTGCGGCGCGCCTAGCGTTACCGCAAGCTTGCGCTCGGCGGGATCGACGGCAAGCCACTTGATGCCTATGGCGCGCATCGGCATGCGGCTTTCCTGCGCATCGCCCGGACGGAACAGCGTGGCCGTCACATACGCCCCCGCGCCCCATTCCTCGGTAACGGGAATGTCGATCTCGCCGCCATCCGCACCGATCTCAGCATTCTGCACGGAAATCAGCTTTTCCGAACCTGACGTGACCATCAGCTGACCGGCAAAACGCGACGATACCTTGAGTTTTGCGGTATCGCCGATCTTGTAGTTTTGTTTGTCCAGCGCGATTTCCAGCGCATCCGGCGTCTCTGTCGAGCTTGCCTCGACGTAGAAACCAGCATCGAATTCGACGCTCGAAACCGGTGCGCCATTGCCGGCACCTTCCACTTCCAGCCTGTAGCGGCCCCAGGTGACAGGCACGGAAATCTCACCGCCATTGGCATCGACGGAAACCGTGCCGGTTTCGGTCTGTTTGGTATATTCCACCGGTTCGTACCGCCAGGAGTTACCCTGACGATACCATTGATAGTTTCGCTCTACCTTGATGAGCTTCCAGCTGAGGCCACTCATCGCCTGTTTCGCGCCATCAGCTGTCACGCCGATAATGTGGAAACGGCCAACGGAATTCTGGGCGAGATCACCCGAAAACTGCGGTTTGATGCCGATGACAGGTGCTTGCGCCTTCACCGGCAGCGTCAGAGATCGTTCGACGGCGCGGCCACCGGCCTCGCGCATCCGAACGATGACGTTGGCGGAAAGCAGCTGCGTGGTGGAAGGCAAATCCGTCAGATCGACATTGAAGCTTGCCTTGCCTTCTTCGTCCAGCGCCGGCAGATCGGCAAGCGCGGTGCGATTTTCTTCTTCACTTTCCTCATCGGCCAGACCGAAGAAATAACCCTCGAAGTCGGTACTCGTGCGGGTCGGCTTGACGGCGACCTCACCTTCCAGCGTCAGGCCGGCTGCGGGCGCGCCGTAGAGATAACGGCCATCGACGTCGATTGGCGTTTCCGCGCCCGGCTCGATCTGTTTCACCTTGCTGGAAAGATCAAACTCGGTGCGATCAGGCACGAAATCATCGACCAGAAAGCTCTTTTCGCTGATCGCAGCCGTTTTCGGATCAGTATGAATGCGCAGCGTCCAGGTGCCGCGCATGGCATTCGCCTGCAAGGGCAGATCGACCGCATGGCCGCCGAGCGCCTTGCCGTCACTCACGAAACGCCGGTCCTCGACGCCATCAGGACGCGAGAAGATGAAGGTCAGCGGCAGATCCTCGATCGCCTTGCCGTCAACATCACGGGCCAGCGCTGCCGCGTGCACGGTCTCGCCGGCGCGGTAGATGCCGCGCTCTGTCCAGCTGAACACGTCGATGGCGCCGGGGGCCGCGCGGCCAGTCACACCACGGTCGGAAAGATCGAAACCGGCGCGCGTCATGTCCAGAAAGACGTAGTCCTTGTCGCCGTTGCGCGCTGTGAGGATGGCTGGCGCCTGCGCCGCTGTGCCACGCATCAGGCCTGCCGAAAATACTGCCCTGCCGTCTGCATCCGTCTTTGCCGTGCCGAGCACTTCGTTGTTCTTGGCGAGCAATTGCAAGTCCACCCCGCCAAGCGGTGCGGCGCTGCCGAGCGAGCGCACGAATACGTTCAGGCCATCGGTGCCGGCATAGGTGGTGATGCCCGTATCGGAAACGAGGAACCACTGCGTGGCGCGCGAATCCCATGTCTCCGGTGCGGTGCCGGGCGGTACGGCGGTCAGCACATAGATGCCGGGCTTCCGCTCCGGCAAGGCTTCGTCCACCGGAAAGCTCGTCACTACGTCCTTGTTGAGGTCCGGCTGAATGTCTATCGAACCTTGCCAGACCAGCTCGCCGATCTCGTTTTCAATACGGTCGGCGTTGTAACCGTCCATCTGCGTCAAAAACTGCGAGTTTGCCAAGACCGACGTGATGTTACGGTCGCCAATACGGTAAAGCTTCAGATCGGCCTTTTCGGCATTGACCGAAACGATGGGAATGCCGCGCCGCGCCGTGCCCGGCAGCACGAAGTTCTCGCCGGTGAAGCGGACGCTCGCTGCACGGTCACGCACGTAGATATCGAGATCGACCTGCTTTTCCAGCGGTTCTTCCACCGAGGACGGCAGGCCGGCGCGGAACGCAATCTTGTAACGCTGACCATGGGTCAGCCCCTCGACGCAAATCTCACTGCCCTTCGCCTCGATCGCCTTGGGTGCAGCACCATCCAATGTGACGAAAGAGGAATAATCGACACCGTTCTTCACCAGCGGTTCGGAAAACTGCACGCATGCGCGCGGGCTGACACTATCCGTATCAATCGTATTGTTGATGACGCGGAATCCCTGGCGCGTGCGCAGATCGGCATAGGCCGCCTTCGTCTGCGCATTATCGGAAAGTGTGAGGCTCTCCTTATAGGCATTAAGCGCCGCACGATAATTCTGGGTCTTTTCGAAAGCCTGGGCCAGCCGGTTCAACGCCTCGGTGCGGGCACTGACCGTGCGGCTCAACTGATAGGCATTGATGGCAGCGGAAGCGGCCTGGCCCGCAATCGCGTAATTGTCGGTAACCTGCGCCGCCCTTTGCGAAAATTCGGCCCAGAGAGCACCGTCATCGGGCGAAATCGCAAGAGCCGCCTTGTAGGTTTCGATCGCGTCGGCTGCCGCCTGCTGCCTTGCCGTTTGCAGCAGGTTCTCCAGTCCCTGGCTCTGCTGCTCCGCGCTTGCCGCAAGGCCCGATTTCAGCCGACGCGCTTCCTGCTGCAGGCTATCAGTCACGAAAGAAAGACGCTGCGGTGCACCGATATCGGCTTCAGCGACAACCTGCACGATCTTGCCGGCGACGGCACCGGGGAAGGCATTGAGCTGATTGAAATCCGATTTAAGGAAACACCATTGCACCTTGGGATTGTAGGTGAACGCCTTGCAGGCGGTATCGCCGACGCAAATCTCGCCGCACTGCTCAAGCGAGACATTCTGCTCGGTTCTGAGATCGAACCCGAAATAATCGCCATTTTTGGTGGTAACCACCTTGCGGGAAGGTTCCGCCGCCACAGCTGGAATAAAAGTAATGGCGGTTGAGACCGCAATCAACGAGATCCGGACGAGCGCGCGCAACGACATCAGTTTTCTCCCCGCAACAGACATGTCGGGCGGGACTCTGGTCAAATCCACGCACGGTTGTCAACGCATCATCGTCAATTTGCGACGTGACACTGTGGAGAGAGCGGCAGGCAGGGCTAACGCTAGTCTTCTAATTTGCGCGCTTCGGAAATCAGCATGATCGGCACCCCGTCGCGGATCGGGTAGGCGAGCCCTGCGCTTTCGGACACAAGCTCGTTGCGGGCGCGATCGTAGGAAAGACGTCCCTTCGTCAAGGGGCAGACCAGCAGCTCAAGCAGCTTGGGATCGGCATTGCTCATCCTGTCGTCCATGGCGGCGATCCTACTGCAGCACAGTACCGGCCTCGCCCGAGCCCTGGGCAAGAACGATCTCGGTGATGGCGATCAATGTTTCGGCCCGCGTCCTCAGGTCAGGCGCTTCCAGCAGCGCCTGCTTTTCGGCAGGACCAAAGGGAGACATCATGGAAAGCGAATTGACGAGGACACGATTGCCTGCGCGCTCCACGCTTTCCCAATCGGCTTCCAGCTGGTTCGCATCCAGAAACGCACGGAATACCCGCAGCAGATTTTCGCGGTCCACAGCGTCCTCATCATACTCGCCGGAAAGATCGGCGATGAAGGGCGCGTGCCGGAAACTGCGATAGGGTTTGCCCACATCCACCTCTTCCAGCAGGCGGAAGCGGCAGATGCCAGTGAGCGAAATGACATAACGCCCATCCCCGGTCTCCGAAAAGGAAGTGATGCGACCAAGACATCCGACAGCGCTCAAAGGACCACCATCATGCCCCCCCTCAATGACGTGAAGGGCCGGCTGCACCATGCCGATGACCCGGTGGCCGGCCAGTGCCATATCAATCATGGCGAGGTATCTAGGCTCGAAGACATTGAGCGGCAGGTGGCCTTCCGGCAAAAGCAACGCGCCCGACAATGGAAATACCGGCACAGTTTCCGGCAAATCATTGTTCTTCACATATCTCGCATTTCCGACATGCATGGGATCAAGCCCCCTGTTCACCGCTGCCCGGCCGGCGGATCAACCGCCATGGCCGGGATATGCCCGCATTACGAAAACAAGATCGACGAAAGCTTCCGGCGCCCGGCCACACTTGCCGGATCCTTGAAGCCCCAGGCCTCGAAAAACTCCAGAAGCTGGCGGCGCGCGCCGTCATCATCAAAGGTTCTGTCCTTGCGCATGACATAGAGCAGATGATCCGCTGCCTCATCCCGCCGCCCTTGAGCGTTGAGGACCTTGGCAAGCTTCACACGAGCCTCGTAATTATCGGGATCGAGCGCGAGATCACGTTCCAGCACCACCGGGTCGCCAATCTTGCGGGCTTCTTCATATTGCGCGATCTTTTTCGAGACGAGCTGAATGCCAGCATCTGCGGCCACTTCCGCCGGCAGGGACGAGAGGAGTTCGCTTGCCCGTTCATATTGTCCAACGGCAATCATGCATTCGGCAATACCAGCGATTGCGGCGGCGTTTTCGGGATCGGCCTGCATAACCGCGCCGAACAATTGTGCCGCGCCATTATGATCGCCATCCGCCAGAAGCTGCTTTGCCTCTGCCAAAACCGCTTCGATCTCAGCCTTCGGATCACCCGCATCAGGTCCGGCGATCTTGTCGATGAACTGCTTGATCTGGCTTTCCGGTACCGCGCCCATGAAGCCATCCACCGGCCTGCCATCCAGGAAAGCGACGATAGCGGGAATGGACTGGATGCCGAGTTGTCCCGGAATAGACGGGTGATCGTCGATATTCAGTTTCACAAGCTTCACGCGGCCATTCGCCTCGTTTACTGCCTTTTCGAGAACCGGCGTCAGCTGCTTGCACGGGCCGCACCACGGTGCCCAGAAATCCACCAGAACCGGCTGGTGGCGCGATTCCTCGAGAACATCCTTGGAGAAGGCCGCTGTTGTGGTGTCCTTGATGTGACCGGAAGACGCGCCGTTCAGCTCCCCGCTATATTGCGCGTTGCCGGACATCTGCCCGCCATAGGAACTGCCGTAAGGATTGTTCGTGCCGCTCATGCCGGTCTCCCGTAATCTCTGTCGTATTGTCTTGGTTGAAGCAAAGATCGTATCTCACTCGCTGACTTTCAAGACAAGCGGCGTGTGGCCGGTCGCCTCCAGGAAGCGAATGAGGTCTTTGTTTCCTATCGTCGTCGTCTGGTCGTTGGAAAGCGGGTGACCGTTGATAAGCTCGTTTTCCAGAAGATCGCTGTCGAGTACGAAGGTGACCTGCCCACCCGTGTCGTTGATGGCGCCGAAAACCGTGACAGATCCCGGCACGACACCCAGATATTCAAGCATTTTTTCCGGCCTGCCGAAGGATACGCGGCTTGCCGCGCCAATCGTCTTGTGAACGCTTTTCAGATCGACGACCGCGTTCTCCTCAACGGTCAGAACGAAATATTGATCCTTCTTGTCCTTCACAAAAAGGTTCTTCGTGTGGCCGCCCGGGATTAGATCACGCAACGACTGGGATTCAGCAACGGTGTAGACCGGCTCATGCTGTTTTGTCTTATGCTCGATGCCGAGCCCGTCCAGAAACGCGAACAAGTCCGCTGCCGTCTTCGGAGAATTTTCCGCCATATCCTGCCGCCTGCCTTTGCCGATTCCGATATCCTCTCCGTCATGATTAAGGGGGCAACCGCGGCTTGGCAACGCGTGAAAAAGCGACGGCGCGAAAATTCCCAATCATTTCCGCCGCTTGTCGCATTTCTCAAAGAAATTTTCGCGTTTTTGTCATTTCCCTGTTGCATTCCAAAATCGATTGAGCGATATAGCGCCCGTCGCCGCATTGCGGTGGCCCACGGTTCAGCGTACTACCCCGGACCGATGGATTTGAGCGGGTGTAGCTCAGGGGTAGAGCACAACCTTGCCAAGGTTGGGGTCGAGGGTTCAAATCCCTTCGCCCGCTCCAAATTTCCCAGAACACAGTTATTTGCGTTATTTCGATTGCTTATGAAGACGCCGCTCCCGGTCTGTCGGCTTGGCGTGCATGATTTTTATCGGGCGACGTGTAATCAGGCGGAACTTATGGCGAGGATATCCGTTCTTGACGCGAGGCTCCTAACCTCAGTTCCCCTCTGAATTGCCCGCCGCGAGCGGGCATTTTTTTGTCACCCCGTGAAAATACCATTTGGCACAGGGAACAGCTCCCGGGCGCATCGCGTTTTCCTGCGTTGGTCAACACGAGGGGATAGCTCATGTCCATAAATCTCAGACGAACTTGTGTGGTTGCCGTATTTGCCGTCCTGTCCATCCCGGCTGCCTCTTTCGCTGCCGACATGATCACTTACGGAAGGGAAACGGCCCCGAAATACAGAGTGCACCATCATCCACGTGCCGTTGCAAATGTCTATGCTGCCGGCGCGCCCTTACGCTGCAACGATAATATCGTGTCTTACCGCTCCCCTTACGAGCGGCATACGGAAGTGGTTACTCTCTGCCATCCGCCGCTAAACTGGCAAACAGAGTCTTCTACCGCAACAATATGGTCGCCTTGATCTTGTCATAATTCATTTGATGTGCTTTTGTTCGCTCGCCCTTGTGGGAGGGGGTAAAGGTTGAGACCCGCTGGCTGTTTCGATACGGCAAGCGGGTTTCCCTTTTTTTGGCGTCCGGCCAGCCACAGGCAGTGCGAGGAATGCCGCAAATTCTCAACGTACGTCCAGAAGACGACGCAAACTTTGCTTTTCTCATTGAAGATGAATGGTAGCGGGAGAGGGACTTGAACCCCCGACACGCGGATTATGATTCCGCTGCTCTAACCACCTGAGCTACCCCGCCACAGGGAAAACGTGACAGCCATGTGACCGTCCGCTCCATCAGGATGAGCGGCTTATAAGGTGCCGCTCCCCAAAGTGTCAAGCGCATGACGCGCAAAAAATTCGCTTTCCACACGGCGGTGAAAACCGAATTGTTTCAGGCAGCAACCGGCTTTTCCAAAAGCGCCTTCAGCGAAGCCTCGGCGTCCACCGAGCGTTCCGAACGTTCGATGAAACCACCACCGTAAACGCGGGCATCAGCGCCCGGTGCAGAATAGAGCACGCAGGCCTGACCGGGAGCGACACCCGCCTCGCCGGTCATCAAATCCACGTAGATGCCGTTTTCATCGGCATGCAACATCGCTTCGGTTGGCGGGCGGGTAGAGCGCACCTTGGCGAAGCATGCAAAGCCCTGCCCGG
The DNA here is from genome assembly GCF_013318015.2 of Agrobacterium tumefaciens. NCBI lineage: Bacteria > Pseudomonadati > Pseudomonadota > Alphaproteobacteria > Hyphomicrobiales > Rhizobiaceae > Agrobacterium > Agrobacterium tumefaciens. The sequence goes on from NZ_CP115842.1 coordinate 914,424, forward strand.
CCTCGTCCGCAAGCGCGCCATCGCCAAGCCAGTTCATGTCTCGCAGATAGACACGGCGGGTCTCCAGCGCCTCCCGCGGACCGACGATAACCCTGCGGCCACGCGCATCGAGATGCACGACGTACAGCGGCTCTCCAGTCGCGACACCAATACCCCGGCGCTGACCGATGGTATAATGCACGATACCGTCATGGCGGCCGAGTACACGCCCGTCCAGATGGACGATATCGCCCGCCAACGCCGCATTTGGCTTCAGCTTGTTGATGATATCGGTATATTTGCCCTGCGGCACGAAACAGATGTCCTGACTGTCGGCCTTCTTGGCGACGACGAGACCCATGTCTTCCGCCAGCGCGCGTGTTTCGGCCTTTGAGAGGCCGCCGAGCGGAAACCGCAGATAGTCGATCTGCTCCTGCGTCGTTGCAAACAGGAACCAGCTCTGGTCACGATCACTGTCGATCGGGCGATAGAGCGCGCGGCGTCCCGGTTGGCCGGCAACGGGATTAGGACGCGAGCGGATGTAGTGGCCGGTCGCCAGCGCATCTGCGCCGAGTTCCTGAGCAGTGGCGAGCAGATCGGCGAATTTTACCGTCTGGTTGCAGGCAACGCAGGGGATCGGTGTTTCACCCATCGCATAGGCTTCGGCAAAGGGATTGATGACGGTTTCGCGGAACCGCGCTTCATAATCCAGCACATAATGGGGAATGCCGAGCGTTTCGCAGACCCTGCGCGCATCGTCAATATCCTGTCCCGCACAGCAGGAGCCGGCGCGGTGCACAGCCGCACCGTGGTCGTAAAGCTGGAGAGTTATGCCGAGGACGTCATAGCCCTCGCGCTTGAGGATACCGGCCACAACCGAAGAATCGACGCCACCGGACATGGCGACAACGATCCGGGTGTCTTCCGGCCTCTTGTCAAAATCGAGCGTATTCACGTTTTTTCCCATCGTCAGTCATAACGGGGGTAAAGGCCCCGCCGCCTGTCGGTCATCCGCTGCGGGAAGCCTCAGTCGAAAAAGACTGTCCGGCCTCGCCACCATGCGGATTTAAGGGCTGCATATAGAAAGGAATGGCCGCGCACGCAAGTACGGGGCGGAAAACCGCCCCGTAAAGCAATCAGAGTGAAGTGGTGACCGGTTGTTAAGCGCCCGCCGTCTTCTGGCCGCTGCTGCCAATCCACTTGTCGCGCTCCCTCCACAGGGCCGGCAAAGCCAGCAAGCCTATTGCGGTAAGGGCGATCAGCGTCTTGCTGACCTGCGAAAGTTCGGCCGTACGGCCATCCAGATAATAGACGCCATAGACGATAGCCACGTGCCAGACATAGACCTGAAGCGAATGGCGGCCGAGCAGCTGCAGGAATTTCAGCGAGAGCACCCAGATCACGCCCTGCGCAATCGAGCGGACGATCGGGCGGTGATGCTTCGGACCGGCGATCACCAGCCAAGTGAGACCCACACCAACAGCAAGGAAATTGATGAGGTAGACCGGGCCGAAATCGGCACGGATCTCCATCGTGGAGAACTTGCCCATCACGAATTCCGGCATCAGGCCCCAGGCGGTTGCAATACGAAGCGGCATGAAAAACAGGCAGATGAGAAGTGCCGCCTTCGGAAGCCATGTCTGTTGCGGTGAGAAGATCGCCTTCCACGGAATGCGGTTCTGCGCCGTCATCGCGCCCAGCACCAGCGCCGAGTAGAATACAAGCTGCCAACCGAGAAGGTTGAAGCTGACACGGATACCCTGCTCGTCGGCACCCTTGACGAGTTCATTGAGAGGCGTCGTCACGATCTGCTGAAGACCGAGCTGGCCGGCCATCCAGACCAGCAGCGAGCCTGCCATGACATAAGCCCATTTGCCGTCGAGGCAGAGTTTAACGAGGACGGGTGCGAACAGCATGTAAACAATGTACTGCGGCAGAATATCCATGAATGTCGGCTGGAAGAGGAATGTGGCGATCGCCGCCAGACGCAGCGGATCGTCGAACGAAGTCATGCCCAGCCAGTTGTACCAGATGTACGGCGCATGCGGGATGACCATGCGGAAGAACAGCACGGCGATGACGAGACCCGTCGCATAGCGATAGAGCTCCATCGCCCGGTTCCAGATCATCTGTTTTCCGGCGTCATAGCCATATTTCATCATCTTGCGGGCATAGACCATGCCGATCAGCAGACCAGACAGAAAGACGAAACCCTGCGCGTCTTCCACGAAGGCAAACTGGCGGTGATTGATTTCCACCAGCCAGAAACCGCCTGCAAACACCAGATGGTTGATCAGCATGAAGACGAGGAAGTAACCACGCATCCCGTCGATCAGGTCAAAGCGTTTCATCTCGATAGCTCTCCGTTCTCGCGGGACGTGCATTGCCCGGCCACCCAGCCCGGCTTGCGGGAGGCGGGCCGGGAATTGGATTGTCAACGCTGTTTTGCGCCTGTGGTTCCCTTCCCAAAGCGGTTTAGAACCGGCGCGAAAAGTAACATTGACGTGTACGCATGCTGGTTAGGATGCGCGGACTGAACACCGGATGAATGAAAAACGGCAATTCCGTGGAGCAAAAGAGCTATGCGTCAGCGCCAAACCTCGACGAAGAGGGCGCAAACCCCTGCATGGCAGGGAAAACGCGGACAGCCACTCGCGGGACGATACAGATATCACCCGTTAGATTTATCAGTCATTTTTTTGGAGAGTTGTGATCTGCCACCGCGATCACTGAATTATCGACGAAAGACAATGTCGCGGCATCACGCATCGCGGCACGCAGAAGCCCGGAGGTTGGTAAAACCTCCGGGCTGTTTCATTCAGACAAGACTACGCGTCGTCTCAGGCAGCGGCCTGAATGGCGGCGACCTGCCAGTTGTCGTTACCGCCACGGCGCACGAAGGTCCACATTTCCACCGCTTCGGACGGATGCTGCTCGTCCCCTTCGATCACCTTGCCGGAGGTGCGGTCGCGCATAATGTCGATGGCGGAGTAGCGCATGGCTACCGTTGCATAGTCCTGGCCCTCTTCGTGCCAGGCTTCGGCAACATCGCCCTGCAGCAGCGTTACGTCGCGCACGTCGTTTTTCACGCCGCTCGTCGCGTTGTCGCTCAGTTCCTCAGCAAGATAGGACATGGCTTCCGGCGTCGTCAGCTTGCGCAACGTGCCGTAATCTTCAGCCCCATAGGCAGCCTGAACATCCTGCAGCATTTTCTGGAAGACTTCGAGATCGCTCTGGGTAATGCCAATTTCGTCACCTTCGGACATAGCATTGGCATGTGCCACCGGCTTTGCGGTTGCGGCAGTGGCCGCGGCTGCGCCGCCCGCAGCACCGGCAAGCGCGCCGATCTTCGGAATCTTGAACGAGGATGCGGAAGGACCTGCCTGCGGGCCGCCATTAAAGGAGGAGCCGGAATGATCCGTGCGCTGCGATCCGCCTGCGCCACCGAAAGCCGGCTGGCCCTGACGGCGCGATGCGAAGAAACGCATGGCGAACATGACCAGAAGGCCAATCAGCGCCACCTGCAGCAACATACCGAAGAAACCGGCCATACCGCCGAAACCGCCACCCATGAGCATGCCGAACAGGCCACCCATCAGCAGTCCGCCCATCAAGCCACCCATCATGCCGCCAAACAGGCCACGGCTCTGCTGCGGTGCCTGCGCACCGGGACGCGCCGGCTGTGCAGCACCGGGCGTCGCCTGGTTTTGCTGGGTGTTAGGAGTCATGCTGCGGTTGATCGGCGCGGTCTGGCCGGGGGCGGTGCTGGTCGACGGCGGCGCGGAAAACGTCCTTGTGCCGCGGCTACCGAAACCGCCGCTCGCACGGCGTGCTTCCGCCATATCGACGGCTACGAAAGATACCGCGATACCAAGCGCGGCGACTGCGAACAAACCTTTGAAGCGCCGAAAGGCAGCAAACATCACTATCTCCTGTTGGCCACCCTCCCATGAGCGGCATATCAGCACGCGATATAGCAACTCATGATCATCATTTTTAGTATGCCCGCCTTAAATTTTTCGTGATATGCAACCAGAGAGAGAAACACGCACACATTTCGGTGAAACCGGCGGTTCAGAAACAAAAAAACCGGCACAGGGTTTCCCCTGCACCGGCCCTTATTGTCCCCTTGGGAGGAACGATAGGTATCAGTCGATGTTGAATGTCAGCGGCCTGACCTGGCGGATTGCCGGGTTGGCGCGCAGCTTGTCCAGCACGTCTTCGGAAACCGGACCATCGACATAAAGAAGCGCGATGGCGTCGCCGCCTTCCTTTTCACGACCGAGCTGGAAGTTGGCAATGTTGACGCCAGCCTCACCAAGCGTGGTGCCCATGAAGCCGATCATGCCGGGAACGTCGGTGTTGGTGATGTAGATCATGTGCGATCCAACATCCGCATCCATGTTGATGTTCTTGATCTGGATGAAGCGCGGCTTGCCATCCGAGAACACCGTACCAGCAACCGAGCGAACCTGGTTTTCAGTCTTGACCGTCAACTTGATGTAACCGTCGTAAACGCCGGTCTTGTCACGCTTGACCTCGGACAGGATAACACCCTTTTCCTTGATCATAACAGGCGCGGAAACCATGTTCACATCCGCAACCTGGCTGCGGATAAGGCCCGCCAGCAACGCGCTGGTCAGCGCCTTGGTGTTCATGTTGGCGGTTGCGCCATCATAAAGGATTTCGATTTCCTTGGTGGCGCTTTCCTGCACCTGACCGACGAAGGAGCCGAGAACATCCGCCAGACGGATGAAAGGCTTCAGGCGCGGTGCTTCTTCCGCCGTGATCGATGGCATGTTGATGGCGTTGGAGACGGCACCCTTGACCAGATAATCCGACATCTGCTCGGCAACCTGAAGTGCAACGTTTTCCTGTGCTTCCGTGGTCGAAGCACCGAGATGCGGCGTGCAGACGACATTGGGAAGACCAAAAAGCGGGCTCTCGGTGGCGGGCTCGACTTCGAAAACGTCAAAGCCTGCACCGGCGACATGGCCGGACTTGATGGCGTCGGCAAGAGCCGCCTCATCCACCAGACCGCCACGGGCGCAATTGACGATGCGTACGCCCTTCTTGGTCTTGGCAAGGTTTTCGGCATTGAGGATGCCGCGTGTCTTGTCGGTCATCGGCACATGCAGGGTGATGAAATCGGCCTGCGCCAACAGCTCATCCAGCTCAACCTTCGTCACGCCCATTTCCTGCGCGCGCTCCGGCGACAGGAAGGGATCGTAGGCCAGAACGTGCATCTTCAGGCCAAGTGCGCGCGAGCAGACGATGGAGCCGATGTTGCCGGCACCGATGACACCGAGCGTCTTGCCGGTGATTTCGACACCCATGAATTTCGACTTTTCCCACTTACCCGCCTGCGTGGAGCTATCGGCAGCCGGAAGCTGACGCGCGACGGCGAACATCAGCGCAATCGCATGTTCGGCAGTGGTGATAGAGTTGCCGAACGGCGTGTTCATGACGATGATACCGCGGCGCGAAGCGGCCGGGATATCGACGTTATCGACGCCGATGCCGGCGCGGCCGATGACCTTGAGATTGGTCGCCGCTTCGATCAGCTTTTCGGTCGCCTTCGTGGCGGAACGAATGGCAAGACCATCGTAATTGCCGATGATTTCAGCCAGCTTGTCCTTGTCCTTGCCGAGTTTCGGCTGGAAATCGACTTCGACGCCACGATCACGGAAAATCTGGACGGCGGTTTCCGACAGTTCGTCGGATACGAGTACGCGAGGTGCCATGGTTCAGGGGCTCCTTGAAAAACGGTGCAGTTTTAAAAGCGGGAAATCGGCGGCCCTGCATCAACGCAGGGCCGGTATCAAAATCAGGCGGCAGCCTTGGAAAGTGTTGCCTTCTGCGTCTGGTAGGCCCAGGCGAGCCAGGGCATGACGGCTTCCATATCGGCCGTCTCGATGGTTGCGCCGGCCCAGATGCGCAGACCGGACGGTGCGTCACGGTAAGCGCCGATATCGAGGGCGACATTTTCCTTTTCAAGCAGGGCAACGATGCCCTTGGCGAAATCCGCCTGCGCAGCAGCATCCAGCGCCTGTACGTCGGGATCGACGATCTTCAGGCAGACGGAGGTGTTGGAGCGGGTTTCCGGCTTGACGGCCAGGTTGGCGATCCAGTCGTTCTTCTCGATAAAGTCGTAGATGACCTTGGCATTGGCATCAGCACGGCCAATCAGCGCCTTCAGGCCACCAAGGTTCTTCGCCCACAGCAGCGCGTCGATATAATCCTCAACGCAGAGCATGGACGGGGTGTTGATGGTTTCGCCAGTGAAGATGCCTTCGATGAGCTTGCCGCCGGAGACCATGCGGAAGATTTTCGGCAGCGGCCATGCCGGCGCGTAGCTCAGCAGACGCTCGACAGCGCGCGGCGAAAGGATGATGACGCCGTGGCCACCCTCGCCGCCCAGAACCTTCTGCCAGGAGAAGGTTACGACGTCGAGCTTTGCAAAGTCCATATCCTGCGCGAAGGCCGCCGAGGTGGCATCGCAGATCGTCAGACCCTTGCGGTCAGCAGGAATGAAATCGGCATTGGGAACGCGGACACCGGAGGTGGTGCCGTTCCAGGTGAAAACCACATCGCGGTCGAAATCGACTTCCGCCAGGTTCGGCAGCAGGCCGTAATCGGCCTCCAACTTGCGTACGTCCTTCAGCTTCAGCTGCTTGACGACATCGGTAACCCAGCCGGCACCGAAGCTTTCCCAGGCAAGCATATCGACGCCGCGTTCACCAAGCAGCGACCAAAGGGCCATTTCAACGGCGCCGGTGTCAGACGCGGGAACGATACCGATGCGATAATCGGCGGGAACATTGAGAATTTCACGGGTGAGATCGATGGCCTGCTTCAGCTTGGCTTTGCCAACCTTGGCGCGATGCGAGCGACCGAGCGGTGCATCGGAGAGAGCATCTAGCGACCAACCGGGACGCTTCGAGCAGGGACCAGAAGAAAAATGCGTATTGCCCGGACGGAGGTCCGGCTTCACTATATCTGTCATTTGACTACCCTTTCAGATAGGCGCCTCTCGTTAGGGAGAGGTGTCCTGACGCCGTTGCTATTCCTCTCACCGGCCTCCGTCAAGCGGAATATGTCGCTACGCATGAGAATTTTAGTCCATATGCGTCATGCGACGAACTGGATACCGCTGAAAACAAAAACCGCCCGCACCGGAGGAGGATGCGAACGGCTGAAGCTAACAGTCGGGCGTGACGTTTATTTATAAACGGCAGGCTGCAGCGGAATATCGGCAGGCGGCATGTATTGCGCGGTATCGCAGCCGTTAAAGACATAACGGCCACCGACGCGAACCTCATGCGAATACAGACCCTTGTCGCGGCCAGGACCGCCACCATTCGCAAAATCGAACATGTCGCCCTTGTTGATCTGGCGGAAGCGGTAACCGACATCTGCCTTCAGATTACAGGTAACATCGATCGACGCACCGGCCATCAGGGCATAGGCGAAGCGCCACTTGCCTCTGCCGCCGTGTTCGGTGGTCGGGTCGCAGCCAAGGCCATTGGTGCTGCACGAAGTATTGCGCAGCTTATCCCATTTGACGTAGGAGCCGCCGATACCGCCGCCAACATAAGGCGTGATGCGGCCATAGGTACCAAGGTCGACATAGGCGTTTGCCATCAGCGTGTATGCTCTAAGCGAGCTGAGATCCGCTGAAACGCAGGGACCGGGCACGGAACCACAGCCGCCGATGGTAGACCCGCGGAAATCCGATTTACCCATGTAATCGAAGGTTACGTCACTGCGGAAATAGTTGTTGAACTGATAACCGACACCGGCGCCGACGATGTAGCTATCCTTGACATTAGCCGTATCGAAATCGGCGAGATAACCACCCGGTCCACCCTGATAATAGTTGGCGCCGCGAAGCTTGTTGAAGGAATAACCGACGTCGCCGCGCAGATACCAACCACTTGCCTGCGTGATCTGCACTTCGGGTGCCTCTACATAGGCAGGTGCAGGTTCAGCTTGATAAAGATCGGCAGCGAAGGCGCTCGTGCCGGTCATCAGAACGGCCAGAATGCCGGCCAAAGCGTTTTTCATGACTTCCACTCCAGAAGAGGCACCTGCCGTTGCGGCAGCAAATGCCAGTGAACTGTTCAGTCACGGAGATTGGCGTAAAATGGTTAAGTCCCGATTAACCACGATCATTCACTATATTTATTAGGCAATACTCAAAGAAAAAGCCGACTCGAAAGCCGGCTTTTTCTTTTCACATTTGGTGGCGCAATTTATGCAGCCGAGCGGGCATTGGTGATGACCCCGACGAGATCGTTGACGATCTGCTCCACCTTCGCACTATCGTCGCCCTCCGCCATGACGCGGATCAAAGGCTCCGTACCGGAAGGGCGGATGACGAGGCGGCCATTATTGGCCAATGCGCTTTCCGCATCCGCGATCGCCTGCTGCACGATCGGATTTTCCAGTGGCTTGCCGCCGGAAATACGGACGTTCTTCAAAAGCTGCGGCACCGGCTCGAACTTGCGGCAAACCTCGCTGACGGTGAGGCCCGAACGTTTGACCTTGGCGAGAACCTGCAAAGCTGCCACCAGCCCATCGCCAGTCGTGCCGTAATCCGACAAGACGATGTGGCCGGACTGCTCACCGCCGACGTTGAAATTGTGGTTGCGCATATGTTCGACAACATAACGGTCGCCCACCTTGGTGCGGGCAAGGGTGAGACCCTTGTCGCCAAGGAAACGCTCAAGACCGAGATTGGACATCACGGTTGCGACGATGCCGCCACCACGCAGGGTATTGTCGGAAGCCCAGCTGTCGGCAATCACCGCCATGAGCTGGTCGCCATCGACGATCTCGCCGCGTTCGTCGACGATGATGACACGGTCCGCATCGCCATCGAGCGCGATGCCGATATCGGCCCGCACCTCATGCACCTTTTTCTGCAGGGCTTCCGGGTGGGTGGAGCCGCATTCGAGATTGATATTGATGCCGTTCGGCTCGTTGCCGATGGTAACGACTTCGGCGCCCAGTTCCCAGAGCGCTGCGGGAGCCACCTTGTAGGCAGCGCCATTGGCACAGTCGATGGCAATCCTGAGCCCGCTCAGCGTCACATCACGCGGCAGGGTACGTTTGACGAATTCGATATAGCGGTAGATATCGCCATCCACGCGCTTGGCGCGTCCGATCTCGCTCGGCTTGGCGAGCTGGGCATAGAGATCCTTGTCGAGAAGATCTTCGATTTCCAGCTCAAGCTCGTCGGAAAGCTTGTATCCGTCGGGTCCGAAAAGCTTGATTCCATTATCGGAAAATGGGTTGTGCGACGCCGAGATCATTACGCCGATATCGGCCCGCAGCGAGCGGGTCAGCATGGCAACAGCGGGGGTTGGAATGGGCCCGAGCAGGAAGACATCAAGGCCGGCCGCGGTGAAACCTGCGACCAGCGCGTTTTCCAGCATGTAGCCCGAAAGCCGGGTATCCTTGCCGATCACGACACGATGGCGATGATGGCCCCGGCGGAAGATCGTTCCGACCGCAATGCCCACACGCATCGCCAGATCCGGCGTCATGGGGAAGACGTTCGATTGTCCGCGGATACCATCGGTTCCGAAATAACGGCGTGCCATTTGAACTCCAAATCTTTCGGGCATTCCGGCATAGCATAAAACTACCGGAAGCGTTTTTGGCTAAATGCCACAAACCACGATAAACAGCACGTAAATTACCGCAAAAATGGCTTATATCTTGTTACCAAACTGAAAAGGCCACCCGGAAAACCGGATGACCTTTTTCAATAGTCGTCTTGGCCAGGCAATCAGTGCGGCTGTGGCTCCATGCCGCCTTCAGCCTCGCCGTCGCCCTTGGCTTCGCCGTCACCCTTGACTTCGCTTGGGCCGTCCTTCTTGGTGCCTGCTTTCGGAACAGCCGAGCCACGGCTGCCAGGAGAATCGTCACCCAGATCGCGTGCCGGCTTCTCGCCCCTCAGCAAAGCCTTGATCTCGTCGCCCGTGAGGGTTTCGTATTCCAGAAGACCCTCGGCAATAGCAACGAACCCGTCGTGATTGTCCGTCAGGATACGACGTGCCTCTGTATAGGCCTCGTCGATCAGACGGCGGACTTCGGTGTCGATCGTCTGAGCCGTTGCCTCGGAGACATTCTTGGACTGCGAGACGGAATGGCCAAGGAAGACCTCCTGCTGGTTTTCACCATAGGCGACCTGGCCGAGAGCGTCGGAGAAGCCCCATTGCGTTACCATGGCGCGGGCAAGCTTGGTGGCCTGCTCGATATCCGAAGATGCGCCGGAGGTGATGTTTTCCTTGCCGAAGGTCAACTCCTCGGCAACGCGGCCACCCATCATGATCACCAGACGCGACACCATCCATTTGTAACTCATGGAGTAGCGGTCACCTTCAGGCAACTGCATGACCATGCCGAGTGCACGGCCACGCGGAATAATTGTCGCCTTGTGCAGCGGATCAGCCAAAGCAACCTTCAGCGCGGTAATCGCATGCCCCGCCTCGTGGTAAGCGGTCAGTTTCTTTTCCGCTTCGGTCATGGCGGAGGAGCGGCGTTCCGCACCCATCATGATCTTGTCCTTGGCGTCCTCGAACTCCTGCATGGTAACCACGCGCTTGTTACGGCGAGCAGCCATCAGGGCGGCTTCGTTGACGAGGTTCATCAAGTCAGCGCCCGAGAAACCGGGGGTGCCACGGGCCAGAACCTTGAGATCGACATTCGGAGCCAGCGGCACGTTGCGAACGTGAACCTTGAGAATGCGCTCACGGCCGACGATATCCGGGTTCGGCACGACGACCTGACGGTCGAAGCGGCCGGGACGCAGAAGTGCGGGATCGAGAACGTCCGGACGGTTGGTGGCGGCGATGAGGATGATACCTTCATTCGCCTCGAAGCCGTCCATCTCGACCAGCAGCTGGTTGAGCGTCTGTTCGCGTTCGTCATTGCCACCGCCGAGACCGGCGCCGCGATGTCGACCGACAGCGTCGATTTCGTCGATGAAGATGATGCACGGCGCATTCTTCTTGGCCTGCTCGAACATGTCACGCACACGGCTTGCGCCGACGCCGACGAACATTTCCACGAAGTCAGAACCGGAAATGGTGAAGAACGGCACATTAGCTTCACCCGCGACGGAGCGCGCCAGTAGCGTCTTACCAGTACCTGGAGGGCCGACCAGCAGCACGCCGCGCGGGATCTTGCCGCCGAGTCGCTGGAACTTCTGCGGATCGCGCAGGAATTCCACGATTTCCTCAAGGTCTTGCTTGGCTTCGTCCACACCTGCGACGTCGTCAAACGTCACGCGGCCGTGCGCTTCCGTCAAAAGCTTGGCCTTTGACTTGCCAAAGCCCATCGCGCCGCGCGAACCGCCCTGCATCTGCCGCATGAAGAACAGCCAGACGCCGAGGATGAGGAACATCGGCAAAAGCGTGCCGAGATAGCTCAAAAAACCGGAAGAACCGTCGCTCTCGGGACGCGCGACGATGGTGACGTTCTTGCTCTGCAAGCGCTCCATCAAGCTGTCGTCGATTACTGGGGAATAGGTCTGAAAGGCCGTGCCGTTCTCGGTATAGGTTCCGAGAACCCGGTTACCGGTGACGGTCACGTCGCGAACTCGCCCGGAATCCACATCGCGGAGAAACTGGGAATACGGAATTTCCCGCGAACCCGTTTGCGTCGGCGAAGTCTGGAACATGCTGAACAAAGCGATCAGCAAGAGGGCAATCACGGCCCACAAGGCGAAATTTCTGAAATTTGGGTTCATCGAACTCCCCGAACTCACACGGACATGTTTGCTGCCCGCTATTACTCGACCCTAACATAAGGACGACATCTGCCGTTGCCAAGGCAAAGGGCGTTATCTGATGCGTTTTGGTGTAAAAACTATTCCAAGGCAATTCACGAAAAAGAGGCCGGATTTAAACCGGCGGCTGTGGATAGGCCGCACGGCCGAATGAAACCGCGATGGCATTCGCCAACTCAAGGTCGAAGCGCGGCAGAAAAAGATCGAAGGGGGCAAGCCTCGGCACGATACTGATGGCACCTTCCGGAGAGGCTCGACCGGGAACCAACGCGGCAATTTGCGGCAGGATCGCCATCGCCTGTTTTGCAATCCCTGGCGGCACCGCTGGAAAAAGCGCTGCCGCATCCGCAATGCCACCCGTCCTGCCCGCCGCAATATTGACCGGAAAAGCCGATGTGTTTTTCACAAGGAAACGATCGTCCCAGAGGCCCTGCCCACCAGCCTCGACTTGCAGTTCCGGCATATTCCGGTGCTCGCGGAAAAGATAAAGCCCGTCCTTTCGGCGATCGAGAAGAACGCGGCCAACCGTTATCCGCCCGTTCTCGCCGGTTTTGAGAAACTGCAACACCCGATCCATGCTGCTGGCCGCCGGGAAATAGGCCCTTCCACCGAGATTAGCGATGAGCACCGCTAGCCCGTGCCGAAATTCGGGAAGATCGGACATCAGGCCTTCAACCGACAATCTGGCGAGCGTGGCGTGAAAGACTTCTACGTTTTGTTGGAGAAAAAAGGCGGTTTTCTCGGAATATGCCTGTCGTTTAACGGCGGCCTGCGCATCAAACGGCGGCGGAGAGTCGGAAAGCGACTGCCGTACACGAACCCGCTCGTAGCGCGCGTTGTCATTACTCGGGTCGTCAAACCAGCCACGCGAGCGAGATGATACGAAATCGCGGATCTCCTGTCTTTCACAGGTCAGAAACGGCCGCATGATCCAGTGGCGTCCACTGTATAATACAGCATCCGCCATGCCGGCGAGGCCGAGATTTTCGCTGCTCCCGCTTCTGGCGGCACGCATCGCCACGGTTTCCCGCTGGTCGCCAAGAGTATGCCCCGTCACGACGAGATCAGCGCCAATGTCGCTCGCAACGTCGGCGATCAGACTATATCGGGCAAGACGAGAGGCTTCGGAAATGCCGGAAGCGGGTTTGGGATCATCCCATCGGCGCACGGTATGCGGGATACCGAGTTCCGCGCAGAGCAGGGAGACCTTGTGAGCCTCATCAGCGGATTCCGCCCTTAGGGCATGGTCAACCGTGACGGCGGAAAGCCGCACCCGGTCGGGGTCTGCCTCCGCCCTCGCCTCATGCATTGCCAGCAACAGACCGGTGGAATCGCTACCGCCGGAGATTGCGATGAGAATATGGACGGGTTTGCGAAGATTTTCGACGAAGGACCTAGCCGCAGCGAGCGGCGCAACCGTCTTTTCGTTCAAAATGCGGACATCAACCGGCATGGAAAGACCGCCGCCATGGCAGGAGCAAGATCAGCAGCTCAGCCGCTTCTGTTCGCTGGCAACCTTGTTCAGCACAGTCTTTGAAGCACTGGGATAACGCTTCGGCACTTCGCGCAGCGTGGCGCAGGCGGTCTCGGTGTTGTCCAGAGCTGCAAGCGACATGCCGAGCTTCATCAGCATTTCCGGTGCTTTCGGAGACTTGCCATAGGTCTGATGGCCGTTCAGGAAAGTTTTTGCGGCCTCGTTGAACTTGCCCTGCGAATATTGTGCCTCGCCCAGCCAGAAGCTGGCATCGGCGGCCTTGGTGCCTTTCGGGTAACCCTGGAGATATTGCTGGAACCCCTGCTCCGCAAGCTTGTAATCGCCGGAAAGAACATGACCGTAAGCAGCCTGATAGATATCGCCCTCGCTGGTGAGTGCTGCGGTGTTGACCGGATCGGTCTTGCGCGAACCGTTGCCGGTGGTAACGCCCGGAAGACTACCGGAAGAATTGTTGGCACCCTGGTTCAATGAGCCACCGATCGGCATGCCCTTGGAATCAAGCTCGATGGAGCCAAGCGTCGTCTCTCCCGGTGCACTCGTCGGCGCGTTCGCGGAAGAGGACGGCGAAACGGAAGCGCCACCCTGAGGTGGCGTTTCGATGATCGTTGCAACGTCGTCGCTCGGCGGAGCGGCCGGAGTGGCCTCCGCCTTCTTTTTCGGCGCGGTGGTACTCGCGCCTTTGCCGCCTTCCAGTTCCTGGAAGCGGAATTCATTGTCTTCCTGCGCCTTGCGGATCGTTTCCTGCATCTGCAAAAGCTGGAAGCTCATTTCTTCGATACGGCCGTTGAGCTGCCGGATCTGTTCTTCAAGCTGCTGAACCTTATAGGCTTCATTGGCCTGAACCCGCACAATTGGGACCTGCTGAGAGTTGATCGTGCCGAAGCTACCCCCCGCACCGAACAGCGGACCCGAAACGGCTGTGCCGCTCAAGCCGGTGCAGGCTGCAAGCCCCAGCATTCCCGCCACGACAAGTTTCTTCATCTCATTTGCCCTGCCTTAACTGATTTGCACCGGAATGGCGCAAGCCGGATTTTTTCCATATCAACCGAAAAAGCAACTTAACTTCGGCCAAACTATGAAAAAAACGAAAGGCGGCCCATAGACCGCCTTCCATTCGAGATCACAAAAGCGTCAGGCGATTACATGCCTGCGCCACCGAGAACCGTCACAGCGCGGCGGTTCTGCGACCAGCAGGAAATGTCATCGCAAACGGCGACCGGCTTTTCCTTGCCGTAGGAGATCGTCTTCATGCGGCTTGCCGGAACGCCCTGGGACGCCAGGAAGTCACGGGTTGCAGCGGCACGACGGGCGCCGAGCGCCAGGTTGTATTCACGCGTACCGCGCTCGTCGGCATGGCCTTCGACGGTGATGGCATATTTCGGGTAACGGGCAAGCCACTGTGCCTGGCGCTGCAGCGTCTGCTGCGCGTCTGCACGGATGGACGTCGAGTCCGTATCAAAGAAGATGCGGTCGCCAACATTAACCGTGAAGTCCTGCTGGGAGCCGGGCGTCGCAGAGCCCGCACCGCCGAGACCAAGCTCACCGGCGCTGTTCGGCATGTTCTTCTTGTTCGCGCAGCCTGCGAGAGCAAGAGCGAGCGTCATGGCGATAACAGCCGGATTACGGGCCAGTTTCTGCATCGGGCTGAGTGCCGAAGTGTGTGTACGGCTCATCGCCGGTCTCTCCTTGGGATTGCAATAACGTTGCCAGACACTAACGGATCGAGGTTAATAGCCGACAAACGCTTATGGTTAACAGAAAGGAAACGTCCCACTTTTTTGCTCCCTCACAACACTTTGCGGCAAGAAAGAGGCAGTTTCCCGTACGGCATATGTAAAAACATGACGGCGCCGGTTGGGCCGGCGCCGTCATGGCAGTCAATATCAGTCCAGAAGCGGCGACCAGGCCGGGTCCGAAGCGAAGGTGGGAGTCTTGATCAGCTGTTCGTTGTAGCCGGTCAAGTCGATCGAATAGAGCTGCGGACCGCCAGCACCAGCGTTCTGGCGGAAGAACATCAGCACACGGCCGTTCGGCGCCCATGTTGGGCCTTCATTATGAAAGCCGCTGGTCAGAATGCGCTCACCCGAACCGTCGGTTTTCATCACGCCAATCGAGAACTTTCCGCCCGATTGTTTGGTGAAGGCGATCAGATCGCCACGTGGCGACCAGACCGGCGTGGAATACGACCCGTCGCCGAACGAAATACGCTGCTGTCCTGAACCATCGGCATTCATTACGTAAATTTGCTGACGGCCGCCACGGTCGCTTTCAAAGGCAACACGTTGCCCATCCGGGGAGAATGACGGTGCAGTATCGATCGCGGACGTGTTCGTCAGGCGCGTCGTGGTTCGTGAGCGCAGGTCCATGGTGTAGATATTGGCGTTACCATCCTGCTGAAGGCTCATGATGACCTTCTGGCCATCCGGCGAGAAGCGCGGCGAGAATGTCATGCCGGGGAAATTACCGACCACTTCGCGCTGTCCGGTTTCCAGCTGCAGCAGGTAAACGCGCGGCTGCTGGCCTTCAAACGACATGTAGGTGACTTCCTGACGGTTCGGCGAAAAACGCGGCGTCAGAACGATGTCGTTCGAATTGGTGAGGTTACGGACGTTGAAGCCGTCCTGGTCCATGATCGACAGCTGACGCTTGCGGGCTGTCTTCGGGCCGCTTTCGGAGACGAAAACGACGCGGGTATCGAAGTAACCCTTTTCACCGGTGACGCGCTCATAAATGGCGTCCGCGATGATGTGGGCGACACGGCGCCAGTTTTCCGGCTGCGTGAAGAACTGCTGCCCGGTCATCTGCTGGCCTGCGAAAGTATCCCAAAGGCGGAACTCCGCACGCAGACGGCCATCGCTTTCACGCGTCACGCGACCCGTTACGAGTGCCTGCGCGTTGATAACCTTCCAGTCCTCAAAACGCGGCTGCTGATCCGGGTTGGCGATTTTTTCGATGAAGGCACTCTTGTTGACTGGCGCAAACAGGCCGGAACGCTGCAGATCGGCAGCAATTACGGCCGATACCTGCGCGCCGATGCCGTCACCCGAGATGAAGTCGGTGATGGCGATGGGCAAGGGTTCGACGTTACCCTTGTTGATGTTGATTTCCACCCGCGCAAAAGCCGGTGCGGAGAAAACCGACATAAGGGCCGCGACAGCGAGCACCAGCCGGATCGGCGAAAATATCTTCATGTTGCCAGGCCTTTCAGCATTCATAGCAATTCACTGGGATCGAAATTCACTACGACTTCGTTCCATGCATCATATTTGTCGGCAGGAAGGTTCGTGAACGGAGCAGAACGCATGATGGCGCGATAGGCACCACCGGAAAGGGCGCGACGCGTTCCCTCGGAACCACCCGTTGCTTCGATCTCGGGTCGGCCGATGATGGATCCATCACGGTCAAGCTTCATGGTGACCCGAACGCGAACGTCCGAGGCATCCGCCATGCCGGGAATGATCTGCCAGTTTTTCTGGATTGCGCCACGCAGCGCATCCATTTCCGTCTGGCTGAGCGTCGAACCGCCCGTGGTCTTTTTGCCGCCAAGCGATGCCTGCTGGGTGGAGCGCTTTGCACCACCACCGGAGGGCGCCTGCTTGTTCAAAAGCGCGGCAACATCGTCAGCGTTAAAATCGCTTTCCTTCGACGAAGCGGATTTCGCCGTTTCCTGCTTTTTCTCACCCGGCTTCTTGTCGGAAGGCTTGTCCGTGGACTTTGCCTGATCGGGCTTGGTCTCTGCAGGCTTCTCAGCGGGCTTCTGCTCGGCAGGTTTGGTCTCAGCCTGTTTCGGCACTTCCGGCTTCGGCGGCTCCGGGCGGGAATTCGGGCGCGGCACATTCGGCGGCACGGGAATTTCGGCCGGTTCCTGTTGCACCGGGGGCGGCTCTTCCGCTTTCGTTTCCTGCGGCGGCGGCTCCGTCTTCGGTTGCGGCGCGATCTCGGGCTTGGTCTGCGGCAAGGCGGCCATTTCCTGCGGCTTCGGAGCCGAGGTCTCTTCCTTGACGATTTCCTTCACCTCATTCGCCTTGGTGTCGACAACCGGCTGCGGCTTTTCCTGCTTTGGCGGAGCGGCCGCACTGATATTGTCGTTCGGCTTTGTAGTAGGCGTCGGCGGCGCTTCTATATCGGCCACGTTGTTGCCGACATTCTGAGCGTTCGGAACGATATCCGGACGTGTAGTCGGAACCGGGGCCGACTTTTCCGCCTTCGGCGCGTTCTTGTCGCCTTGCTGGATCTGGCTCAATTCCTCGATTGGCACAAGCTCCACAGGCAGTGCCTCAGCCTGCGACACGTCAAGAGGCTCCGGCGAGCCCAGGGAAACGAGGGCGAAAGCCAGAAGCGATGCGTGCACGATCGCGGATGTGGTAAGGCTGCCCTTCATCGCTGACGTCAATTATCCTGTTTCTGCTGGGTCACAAGGCCGATATTCTTGAAGCCCGCTGCCTGGATACGCGCCATCACGTCGGCGACGACGCCGTAGGCGGCAACGGAATCCGCGCGCACGAAGATGCGTTCGTTATAACCTGTCGTGGCGATTGCCTGCAGCTTGTCGGCCACCTCGGCCGCCTGGATTTCCGTTTCCTGCAAATGGATCTGGCCATTGGCATTGACGGAAATCGTGATCGGCTGCGTATCCGAATTCAGCGCGTTGGCAGATGTCTGCGGCAGGTCGATCGGAACGCCGACCGTCATCATCGGTGCGGCCACCATGAAAATGATGAGAAGCACAAGCATGACGTCAACCAGTGGCGTCACGTTGATTTCGCTGATCGCGCCGCCCCTGCGACGTCCGCCGCGCCCACGGCGTCCACCGGAACCGCCGCTGCTGCCACCTGCTGACATACCCATAACATCTACTCCATTTTGCCTTGCGGCAAATTACTGCGCGGCGCGCTTATTGGGCTGCCTGCCGCGTCTGAAGTTTTTCATCGATCTGGCGCGACAGGATCGCGGAGAACTCGTCGGCGAAACCTTCCATGCGAGCGGAAAGCTTGTGCGCGTCAGCCGTGAACTTGTTGTAGGCGATAACCGCCGGAATAGCCGCGACAAGACCGATGGCCGTTGCCAGAAGCGCTTCGGCGATACCCGGCGCCACGACCGCAAGGTTGGTGGACTTCGAACCGGCAATCGCCTGGAACGAGGTCATGATACCAACGACCGTACCGAAGAGGCCGATGAACGGACCGGCAGAACCGATCGTCGCCAACGAACCGAGGCGAGCCTCGTATTGTTCGCCTTCACGAGCAATCGTCACGTCCATTGCCCGGTCGATACGCATTTGCAGACCGATGGGTGAACGGGCGCCGCGTTCAAATGATTTCTTCCACTCCCGCATGGCGGAAACGAAAATTGCCGCGAGACCAACATTCTGGCGTTCTGCCAGAGTGCGGTAAAGCTCTTCGAGCGACTGGCCAGACCAGAAGACCTGTTCGAACTGGTCGAACTGGCGCTTTGCCTTGCCGAAGCTTACGTATTTGTCGAAGACGATCGCCCACGTCCAGACTGAGGCGGCGATAAGTCCAATCATCACGAACTTCACGATGAGGCCCGCCTGCATAAACAGCGCCCAGAGACTTACATCGTGCGTCGCCGCTGCCAAACCTGCCTGTTCCATAAATATCCAATCCCCGAATCCAAACGCCCGGTACGGGACCGGGCGATTCAAACGCGTGTTAACGCTCGAAGCTATGCAGCAACAGCCGCAAACCCCTTTGCCATACCCCGATACTTGCCAGTAAGCCTTACTTGCCAATAAATTTGGTGAAAGGAAGGCGTGCGCCGCACAAATGCCAGTTGCTAAAGTAAGACACCATTATGGTTAAAGGAGTGTTACAACCGCGCCACGTCTGATGGATTTACTGGACCAGCCCCGAACTTACTTCAGGAATTTTTCGGCCACCGTCTCCGGAAGGCGCCTTGGCCGGCCATTGGCATTGATGACGGCGATGATGACCTTGGCAGCAACAAGCAGCGTTTCGCCGCGTCGGATTTCCTGATTGAGCACCATTTTTGCGCCCCCGGCCTTTTCGGTAAGGGTGGTGATCGTCAACACATCATCCATCCGGGCCGGGCTCTTGAAATCGATCTCCATACGATGGACGACGAAAACGAGACCCTCCTCGTCGGCGGTCAGGAGTGCGCTTTGCTCGCAGCCGAGGCAACGCAGGTAGTCGGTTCGACCGCGCTCGAGAAAATGCAGATAGCGCGCGTGATAAACGAGGCCGGAAAAATCCGTGTCCTCATAATAGACCCGCTGGGTCAGGCGGTGCCCATGTTCGATGAGTTCGCCGGAAAGCGAAACCACAAGCTCGCTCATGATATCTCCTTGGAAAGTTCGGCCGCACCTGAACGACCTTCGCGGACGATAAGATGCTCGTGGCGCTGAGGCAGCATCTCGATGCGCTCAGCAATGAAACGGGGTCTGAGATCGTGTTCCAGCAGCGCGGAAGGCTGCGCGGGCAGCCAGCGGAACTCCACCTCGACGCCATCCAGCACGCGATGCACTATATCGCTTTCATGGAACGGCAAAGGCTGGCGCAGCGAAACCAGATAATAAAATGCCAGTTCATGCGCGGCATAATCATCATAGGCGAAAAAATTCTCCGCCGACCAGAGAAGACGCTCGACGGCGCAATCCCGGTCAAGCTCCTCGCCGATCTCGCGGATGATGGTCTGCTCGGAGCTTTCACCGATTTCCGCCCGCCCGCCCGGCAGGGCCCAATAGCTATCCTTGGCGCCACGCTGGACGAGAAGATAGTTGTCGTGGAAAATCAACGCCGCCACACGCATGCTGAACAGCTGCGGCTTGCGGTCCAGCCGGATCATATGGCGCTCAGGGGCAGAAGTCATTTGGCGTCCAGGTCGCCGTCATACCAGACAAGGTGTCTTGTGGTCTCAGGCAGGTGTTCTATTTCATCCGCGATGAAATAGGGCGGAATATCGAGTTCGGTCAATGCATCACGGGTCGCAGCGACCCAGCGAAACTCGAGCTCGTTATCGCCATCCTGAACGCGGTGAATGATATCCGTCGGGTGAAAGGCAAGGGTCTCCGGCAAATCCATCAGGTAATAGAAACCGAGTTCGTGCCACTCCTTACCCTCATAATGGAAAAAATTCTCGACCGCCCATAAAAGCCGCCCGACCTTCGCCTCGACGCCAAGTTCCTCGACCATTTCGCGCGCCAGCGTTTCTTCGGAACGCTCGCCCATTTCGGCGCGGCCACCCGGAAAGGTCCAGAATTTCTCATGGGACGCGCGGTGCACCAACACGTGGCCATCCCGAAACGCCAGCCCCGCAACGCGCATCTGGAAAATGCGTTTCGGCTTGAATTTCATGCGGATACGGGTGTCCTGCACCGTGGTGTCTTGCGTCATTATCTGAACCTGCTGGCTGGAAACATCAAATCGGTTTCCGTCCACCCTAACGCATCCATCTCGGCTTTTCTCGCCTTTGCGTCGTCTCCCACAATGAATTCATCCAGTTGTGGCGGCTTGATCATAGTGCCGGACAACATGGCATGCACCTGCCCGCGATGATGCGTCTGATGCTGGAAGAGATGGGACAACACATCATCGCAGCGATCCTGCTGGATGCGTGTTCCACGATGAATATTGACGATGGCAGCGAGGCCGTCCTCATCCAGCATGTCGACAAAATCGATCAGTTCTTCGTCCAGTTTCGCTTGGGCAGCATGCAGCTCCGCCATGGTGGCGAAAGGCTCTTCCTCTTCAAAAGCGGCAAGGCCGAGCGCCCCGCCCTTAATCGCGTCGATATAAAACAGGTCAACGGTGTAGATGTGGTTCAGGGTCGCCCGAAGGGTTGGAAAGAAGCTGACGCGAGCGGCCACGAATTCCTCCTGCAACAGCTGAAGACAAGCCTGATGCAGCCTTAAATTAGCCAGCCGGTTGTTGCGCGCGAGTTTGCGGAAAACCCGCATCGGATCGTAGGCCATCGACGTCCCTTCTCATGGCGCCTGATAACGGCGCTTTTCAATCGACGTGTTCAAGCTCGGACTTGCTCTTCAGAACCTTCGCCCCATCTTCCTGCTCGATAAGATAAGCGGGTTCGTCCTTGCTGGCCTTGCGCTTTATCGTGGAACCGGAAATCGTTTTTTCGACATCATCAGTAAACGTCTCGACGATTTTTCCTTCGCCGGTTCCGTTGCCCCATTTCCAGCGAACCTTCGTACCCTTGCGATATCCAGACATCATCATTTCCTGACCAAAGAAAATCAAATGCGAAAGCGCCGGGCTTGTTCCCTCAATCCTCTTCCAGCGTCAGCCGGAATTGCGCCGCCTCGAGATCTTTAGGCGGCTGCATGCCCAGATGTTTCCAGGCAGTGCCGGTCAGAACGCGGCCGCGCGGCGTGCGCTGGATGAAACCCTGCTGGATCATGTAGGGTTCTATGATGTCTTCGATCGCATCACGCGGCTCCGACAAGCCAGCGGCGATGGTCTCGATACCAACAGGGCCGCCGCCGAAATTGACCGCGATCATGGTCAGATAGCGCATGTCCAGCTGATCGAGACCCATTTTGTCGACAAGCAACCGCGTCAGCGCTTCGTCGGCAATCTCACGGGTGACGGCTTCCGCCCGTGCCACCTCAGCGAAATCGCGAACCCGGCGCAAGAGCCGTCCGGCGATGCGCGGCGTGCCGCGTGCACGCCTTGCTATCTCGCGTGCGCCATCGTCGGTCATGTTCAGACCCATCAGCCGCGCGCCGCGCCGAACGATCAGCTCCAGCTCATCGACAGTGTAGAAGGCCAGACGGACAGGAATGCCGAAGCGGTCGCGCAGCGGCGTTGTCAACAAACCAAGACGCGTGGTCGCGGCAACGAGGGTGAACTTGGAAAGATCGATCTTCACCGAGCGGGCCGCAGGCCCCTCACCGATGATGAGGTCGAGCTGGAAATCCTCCATTGCCGGATAGAGAATTTCCTCGACTGCCGGGTTGAGACGATGGATTTCATCGATGAAGAGCACATCGCGCTCCTCGAGATTGGTCAAAAGTGCGGCAAGGTCGCCAGCCTTGGCGATCACTGGTCCGGAGGTGGACTTGAAGTTGACGCCAAGCTCCTTTGCCATGATCTGCGCCAGCGTGGTTTTGCCGAGACCGGGAGGCCCGACGAACAACACATGGTCCAGCGCCTCGCCACGGTTCTTTGCCGCCTCGATAAACACCTTGAGATTGGCGCGAGCCTCGGCCTGGCCGGTAAAATCGTCCAGCGACTGCGGGCGCATTGTGGTGTCGATATCTTCACCGCGCTTGTCCGCCGAAATCAGTCTGTCCGCATCGCTCATAGAGGGCATTCCATTGTTCTAAACCAATTCAAGAGATGGTCTTCGCCGCTATATCACGACTGTCGCACGAAGGCGCTTCACGAAATTCAGCATCGCACCCGGCTTCGTTCGCTTGCTGCGCGCAGCTTAGCGTGAAAGTTCGCGCAGGCCGAGCCGGATGAGTTTGGCACTGTCGCCGCCCTCCCCGCCGTTCTTCAGCGCGGCCGCAACGGCATTTGCGGCCTGATCGCGTGAATAGCCGAGATTGGTGAGCGCCGACACGGCATCCGCCACCGGCGCGGAGGCCACACCCTCGCCAAGTTCCTGCTTGAGTCCGATGGAAGCCGAAGCTTCTCCTGCAAAGGCAGGCGCCTTGTTGCGAAGCTCGGTAACGAGGCGCACCGCCACCTTCGGCCCTACGCCCGGCGCACGTGAAATCATCACCTTGTCCTGCAGCGCTATCGCATTGGCGAGTTCAGAAGGCGACAGGGTAGACAAGACGGCCAGCGCCACTTTCGAACCGACCCCCTGCACGCTCTGCAGCAGATTGAACCATTCCCGCTCAAGTGCCGACAAAAAGCCGAACAGCCTCAACTGGTCTTCGCGCACATAGGTTTCGATGAAGAGGACGACCGCTTCACCAGCGGAACCTATTTTTGAGAGTGTGCGCGCCGAGCAATAGGCGACGTAACAAACGCCGTGCACATCCACCAGCACGTAATCCGTGCCGATTTCCTCGATGGTGCCTTTAAGTTTTCCGATCATGATGCCGCCCGCTGCAATGAGACTTCAATATTCAACCGGCTGCCAATAGCCGCGCCATCCTGTCGCCGCCGCGATTATGGGCGTGGCAGATTGCGATCGCCAAGGCGTCCGCCGCATCGTTACCCTTGAATTCTGCTTTCGGCATCAGGATTTTCAGCATCATGTGGATTTGCTGCTTTTCGCCGTGCCCAACACCTATGACGGCTTTTTTGACCGCGTTCGGCGCATACTCGAAAACAGGCAACCCTGCCCGCGCCGGAACCAGCATGGCAATGCCGCGCGCCTGACCGAGCTTCAGCGTGGCGACAGCATCCTTGTTTACGAACGTCTGCTCCACCGCCGCCTCATCGGGTTGATAGCTGTGAACAGTATCCGCCAGCCCATCATGCAGCTGGCACAGGCGGGAGGCGAGATCCATATCACCATCCGATGTCACCGTGCCGGAAGCGACAAACCGAAGGCTGTTGCCGAAGGTTTCGATGACACCCCATCCGGTGCGCCGCAACCCGGGGTCGATACCGATGATTCGAATCGTCTTTTGCATAAGCCACCCTATCTTTTCGGCTGCGACCCTGCCAGCGATAAGTGAACAAAACGACAACATTGATCAAATTTGCAGTGCAGCATTTACCTCTGCTTAAACCGCGTACCGCATTGTTCCCGCACAAAATCAAAAAAGGGGAGCTGCGGACATGATGATCCGCAGCGCAATATTTTCGCCATATCAGCCATCCGGTGGCGCCATCAATGCATGGTGCGGGAAGTGATACGGCATTGAGGGCTGCATCGGCCATGCTGAACCGTTTTCATTCCATATCCACCAAAGTGCTCGTGATTTTCCTTGCGCTGATGACGATCTCGACCGGGGCTCTCACGCTTCTCGGCTATCAAAGCAGCAGCGGCGTTCTCGAGGAACAGGCGTCGAAATCCATGGAGAGCATTCTCGTCTTCAGGGGCGATATGCTGCAGGAACGCCTTGAGCAGCTTGAAACGCAGGCGGATTCCATCGCCAAGATCGAATCCCTGCAAATGGCGGTAGTTTCCATGCGCAGCGGCTGGGGCACCGTGCAGAAGAGTTCCGGCGACGCAAAGGCGGAACTGCAACGCGTCTTCGTCAAGGAAAACCCCTACGGCGAAAAAGAAAAGCTCATCAAGCCCGAAAATCCGAGCGGCTTTTATTATTCCACCCATGAAAAAACCCAGACGGATATCGGCGGCTACCTCAGGGGAACCCCATTCAGCGATGTTCTCTTCATCGATCCGGCCGGCACGGTTTATTACTCCTATCTGAAAGGACCGGCTTTCGGGGAGACCGTCACGGGTGGCGCCTGGGCGGATAGCGGCCTTGGGGCTGCTTTTGCGCGCGGAGCCACCAACGCAGGAAAAGCCGTGAACGACGTGGCCCAGACGAGTTTCTCCGGCCTGCGCGTCGACGCCGCGACCGAAGAGGCCGGCATCTATTTCGGTATTCCGGTAGTCAAATTCGGTGCGTTCAAGGGCATCGTTCTCTTCCGCGTCAAACAAGAGGTCTTCAGCCAAATCCTCGCGAAAGGCATCTCCGCCGGCAGCTCCGAACAATCCGCGATCGTTTCCGCCGATGGCAAGGTTCTGGGCGTGGACGGCAACGGTCTCGTCAGCCTTAATCCGGCAATCTATGGCTTCCATGCACAAGCACTCAATACGTCCGGCATGACGATCGCCAAGATCAACCGTCCGGACGGCGAAGCCAATGCCTATGCCCGCGCCTTTTCGTTTGCCGGTGAAAAATACCTCGCGGTGGAAAGCATGTTGCGCAGCGAGTTGAACGCCGGTTCCATTTCGATTGCCGGCACGCTAGCCGTCATCGGCCTTTGCGTTCTGGCAGCCATGTGCGCGGCAACCGCCTTTTTTGCACGGCGCCTGTTCGCACCGCTGGAGAAGCTGGCCGGGCTGACTGGCGAAGTGGCGGCAGGCCGTCTCGATGCCGAGATCGGCAATCAGGACCGCAAGGACGAGATCGGCCGCATGGCGCGCGCGCTTGGCAGTTTCCGTGAAAAACTCATTTTGCAGCGGGAAATGGAAGCGACCACGTCCCGCACGCGCGAGGAAGCCGAAACGGCACGCCGCGCACATCTTGCGGAACGAGAGGCCGAGGCCGGCACGCTGCAAATGGTCGTGCGTTCTCTTGACGAAGGGCTGGATCGACTGGCAAGCGGCAATCTCGCCTATCGCATTGAGACTGTCTTCCCAGACGATCTTGAAAGCCTGCGCCACAACTTCAATACGGCGCTTGCAAGGCTCAGCGAGACCATGCAGGCCATCGGCGGCAATTCCGCCGCCGTTCGCGGCGGCTCGGAGGAAATGCGGGTAGGTGCAGACCAGCTCGCTGAGCGCACTGAACGGCAGGCCGCCTCCATTACCGAGACGGCAAGCGCCATCAAGGCAATCACCGAAGCCGTCCGCGACCAGATCGAACGTGCCGAACAGGCAACACGGATCGCCCGCGACGCCAGTACGCAGGCCACTGCGTCCAGCCACGTCATGGAGCAGACCATCGCCGCCATGGAAGCGATCCAGACCTCGTCGCGCCAGATCAACCAGATCATCGGCGTTATCGATGAAATCGCCTTCCAGACCAACCTTCTCGCCCTGAACGCAGGTGTGGAAGCCGCGCGTGCGGGCGAGGCCGGCAAGGGTTTTGCCGTTGTGGCGCAGGAGGTGCGCGAGCTGGCACAACGCTCGGCCGCCGCCGCAAAAGAAATCACCAGCCTGCTGAAGCGCTCCACCGACGAGGTTTCCACCGGCGTGGCACTGGTCGAAAAGGCGGGGGCCTCGCTAACCGGCATCGGCAAGCACGTGCAGACCATCAGTTCCCGCATTGAAGAGATCATGGAATCCACCCGCGAGGAGGCGCATACGCTTGCGGAAATCAACAGCACCGTCACCAGTCTCGACACCATGACGCAGCAAAACGCCGCGATGGTGGAGGAGACGACGGCGGCCATTCACAATCTCGCTTCCGAGGCGGGCGAGATGGACGGCAGGCTCGGACAATTCGTGCTCGCTTCCGACCGGCAACCTCCAGAACATCGCGAAACCCGGCAATTCCGTCGAGCGGGCTAAAAAAATGAAAAGGGGCCTCTTTCGAGGCCCCAATTTTTTTGAACCATCCTTCAATTCTGCGCGACTTCTATGGTAAATCGGGACACGCGCCTTACATCCGCATCAAAGACAGAATTTGTGTAGGAGCGTTGGATGATCCCCTTTTCCATTCTCGACCTTTCGCCAATCGGCGAAGGCGAGAGCGTCAGCCAGGCGCTTGAAAATTCTCGCCGCATGGCGATCAAGGCTGAAGACCAAGGTTACAACCGCATCTGGCTTGCGGAACACCATGGCATGCCTGGTATTGCGAGCGCAGCCACATCGCTCGTCATCGCCCATGTTGGTGCCGCCACGAAACATATTCGCGTCGGCTCAGGCGGCATCATGCTGCCTAACCACTCCCCGCTCGTCATTGCCGAACAATTCGGCACGCTGGCGGCGCTGTTGCCTGGCCGGGTCGATCTCGGACTTGGCCGCGCGCCGGGAACCGATATGCGGACGGCAAGGGCGCTGCGCCGCAATCTTGATGCCGGTGCGGAGAACTTCCCGCACGACATCATCGAGCTCCAGCAGTACCTTGGCCAGCCCCAGCAGGATCAGGCGATCCTTGCCGTGCCCGGCATGAATTCGCACGTGCCGCTCTGGTTGCTTGGCTCAAGTACGTATAGCGCGCATCTGGCAGCTGCACTCGGCCTGCCCTATTCCTTTGCGTCGCATTTTGCGCCTGACATGCTGATGGAGGCGATCCATATCTATCGCGAGCGCTTCCAGCCCTCTGCGACGCTGGACAAGCCCTATGTGATGGTTGGAGTGATGGGTGTCGGCGCCGATACCGACGAGGAGGCGCAATATCTCTTCACCTCGTCACAGCAGCAATTCGTCAACCTGCGCCGCAATGTACGCGTGCCGTTCCCCAAGCCGGTTCAGAACATGGACGACCACTGGAACGAGATGGAGCGTTTTTCGGTGGAACATACCTTGCGTTTCGCCGCCGTCGGCTCGCCTGAAACAATCGGACGCCACCTCGACGGCTTCCTCGCCGAAACGCAGGCCGACGAACTGATCGTCTCGATGCCGATCCACAATATCGAAAAACGGTTGCGATCCGTGGAGATCTTCGCCGATGTGCGGACCTCCATCAGGAAGGCCGCCTAAACAAAAAGCCCCGGAGCGATGACGCTGCCGGGGCTTTTTTTTTAAATCTGAACCGTCAGGCGGAAAGCTTGGCGAGAATTTCTTCCGAAACTTCGAAGTTGGAATAGACGCTCTGCACGTCGTCATCGTCTTCGAGATTGTCGATGAGCTTCATCAGCGACTGCGCCTTTTCCTCATCCACCGGCACCGTGTTCTGCGGCTTCCAGATGGCCTTGACGCTTTCAGCTTCGCCGAGCACGCCTTCCAGCGCCTTGGAAACCTCGTTCATCGCCTCGAAACCGCAGATGATGGTGTGACCGTCCTCAGAAGATTCGACATCGTCGGCACCAGCTTCGATAGCCGCTTCCATGACCTTGTCGGCATCGCCGACTTCGGCCTTGTAAGTGATCTCACCGACGCGGTCGAAGGAGAAGGAAACCGATCCGGTTTCGCCGAGTGCGCCACCAGCCTTGGTGAAGATGGAGCGGACGTTGGAGGCGGTGCGGTTGCGGTTGTCGGTCAAGGCCTCGACGACGACGGCGACGCCACCCGGGCCGTAACCCTCGTAACGGACCTCATCGTAGTTTTCGCTGTCTGCACCGGAAGCTTTCTTGATCGCGCGCTCGATATTGTCCTTCGGCATGGACTGGGCCTTGGCGTTCTGAATTGCCAGGCGCAGGCGCGCGTTCATGTTCGGGTCGGGCATGCCCGCCTTTGCCGCAACGGTGATTTCACGCGCAAGCTTGGAAAACATTTTGGACCGAACGGAGTCCTGCTTGCCCTTGCGGTGCATGATGTTCTTGAACTGTGAATGACCAGCCATGGAAAACCTGATTGTCTTAATTTGGAGATTGCGGGCCTTATAAGTGCGATATGCCCGCCGTTCAAGCCCGCAAGCGCTTTCTCTTGGCCGCAAGAATATAAGGAACTGATTTATCCGCTTTTCGTTTTGACAATGAAAGCGGAAGAGCGGGACATTTTTCACCCTCCCGGTCGCCGCAGCAAACCCAACGGAGGAAACACATGGTCAGCCTGACTGAAGCAAGAGAAAACCCTGCCCGCCAGCTCTGGGATGAGGTCAATTCGGTCCATGCCGGCATGCTTGGCCTCGAGGGCCTGCACAATCATATGCAGCCGATGGCACCGCACGCCGACCCCAAGACCAACACGATCTGGTTTTTCTCCAAGAAAGACACCGATCTCGTCAAAACGCTGAAGCCGGGTTCGCGGGCGCATTTTTGTGTCGTCGGCAAGGACCATGATTATCACGCCTGCCTCTCGGGTGTGCTCGAGGCGCGCGACGACAGGACAAAGATCGAAGAATACTGGAACTCCGTAACCGCAGCCTGGTACGAGCACGGTAAGAGCGATCCGCAACTGACGATGCTGGCGCTGCATGTTGACGACGCGGAAATCTGGGCCTCGACTGACAGCACGCTAAAATTCGGCTGGGAAATCGCCAAGGCCAATATGTCCGACGATAAAATGCCTGATGTCGGCGTTCGCCAGCACCTCGCCTTCGCCTGAGATACGACTCCCCCGACTTTCCTCGCCGGTCGCTTTACTACATGCCTTTTGGCACCAGTATCTGCGGCTGGCGGGGAAGGTTCCTCATTGAGACCCGGATGATCGCATCTTTTGCGTAGGCGATCTGGAAGCTTTCCCCAAACATCGTCAGAAACTGCTCCAACGGCGGCCCGGTGCGGTGCATGGGCAAGATCAGTGCGGAGCGCAGGCGCTTGACCACGCGGCTCATGCTGTCGGCCCCCATCGTCAAACCACCATCCACTGGAACCATCAGCACATCCAGACGACCGATTTCGGCATAATGCTTGTCCGTCAGTTCGTGATGCAGATGGCCGAGATGGCCGATACACAGCCCCGCAACCTCGAAGATGAAAATGGAATTGCCGTTTTCCTGAAAGGATTCGTAATCGCCCCAGCGGTTGCGAATGTCAGTCGCGACGTTGCGGATATAGACATCACCGACCAGAAGCTTGTGCTCGGCCTTTTCTCCGGGCGTATCGCTCCAACCGTGCAGCACATGCTGAATGGCCGGATCCGGACTAAGAGTGAAATGCGTCATATGCGCCCGGTTCATCGTCACCACTGTCGGCGTGACCGGTGGGCGATAGACGCCATTATAATCTGTGGCGATCGTCACGCCGCCAGGACTTTCGATGAGATAGGTGGAATGGCCGATGAAGCTGATCTTCACCTCTTCCTTAGCCGTGGCCTGCGCCAGCTGGGCACCTGCCGGTTTGAAGCTGGCGAACATGACGCCGGGAATGTTGCGGGCGATTGCCTGGCACTGGCTGACGGGAGGGCGGCTTCCAGCCTGGGAAAAGGCCGCTCCCGCGCACGCAACCAGTCCGGCCATTGCAAGCATTAGCACGCGCAGCATCATGCCACTCCCTCGAACTTGCGAAGAAAGGAAGATGAGGCAGGTTTTGCAGGGCGTCCAGCGCCAACAGCGGCGGAACGCTCACGATCTCGTCATTGTGAACGGATGATGAGCGCTAGAAGCCGAAAGCTCACGCCCAGAAGGACGGGAGGGTTTCGGAGAGCCTCGGGCCAATTCGCAGCGGTGCGATCTTTTCCGCAAGGCCGGTCCGGTCGGAAATCTCGACGCCGACGCCGCAGATCGTCGCAGGTCCACTGGCGGCTTCGAAACGGCCCTTCGGCATTTTGGAAATGAAGCGGTTGATCGGCTCTTCCTTTTCCATGCCAAGCGAGCTGTCGTAGTCACCGCACATGCCGGCGTCCGACATATAGGCCGTGCCACCGTTCAAGATCTGGGCGTCAGCAGTCGGAACATGGGTGTGGGTGCCGACGACGAAGCTTGCACGTCCATCAACGAAATGACCGAAACACTGTTTTTCGCTCGTCGCTTCCGCGTGGAAATCGAAGATGATGGCGTCGGCCTGCTCCTTCAGCGGGCAGGCAGCGAGAATGTTCTCCGCCGATTTGAAGGGATCGTCCAGTTCCGGATGCATGAAGACCCGGCCCATGATGTTGGCGACAAGCACACGCGCACCGTTGCGGGCGTAAAAGATGCCCGAGCCCTTGCCCGGCGTACCATCGGGATAATTGGCTGGCCGCAGGAACTGGTCATGGCGCTCGCAGAAGGAAACGGCCTCCTTCTGGTCCCAGACATGGTTGCCGGTCGTCACCACATCCGCACCGGCATTGATGGTTTCGAGATAGATATCCTCGGTGATGCCGAAACCACCGGCGGCGTTTTCGCCATTAACGATGACGAAATCGAGCTTCAGATCGGAAATAAGCCCGGGCAACCTGTCCCAGACAGCCGTGCGTCCGGTCTTGCCAACCATATCTCCGAGAAAAAGAAGCCTCATTCACCCGCCCCGATCTTGCGCATGTTCCTAAATTCCGTCCCCTCTAACGGGTAATCCATCTTTTAAAAAGTGCTAAAGCGCCTTTTTCCGACCGGTCATCAACGGCTACGCCGAAAACCAGCGCAAGCCACTCTCCGTCAGAACCGCCTGAAGCGGCACGTCATGCGGCTCCGCCGGCACGGATGGCACTTCCTGACAATCAAATGCGACGCCGATGAGAACGGGGGCTCGGCCTTTGCTGTGCAATCTCGCAATAGCGCGATCATAATGACCCGCG
This sequence comes from Agrobacterium tumefaciens, assembly GCF_013318015.2. NCBI lineage: Bacteria > Pseudomonadati > Pseudomonadota > Alphaproteobacteria > Hyphomicrobiales > Rhizobiaceae > Agrobacterium > Agrobacterium tumefaciens. The sequence continues at coordinate 945,593 of NZ_CP115842.1, forward strand.
CCATAACCGATACGCTGACCCTGCCCGTCAAAGACGGAGAGCGGGACGAGCAGAATATCCGGATCGAGAACTTCTGCGTCCTCCGCCGGACCGGTCGTGCCGAAGCCCGTCTTCACCAGCGGTGCATCCGCATCAAAGGCGCGGAAAACGATGGTCTCCCGGTTCAGCACAACGGGAAGGGCGAGGCGCCCGCCTCTTGTCCGCAGTGCCTCCATCAGCGGCCGAATATCGGCCTCTGAACGGATGGGCATGAAACCGGAAATAACGGCACCTGGCGAGAACGGAATGGCAGATGCACCATATGCCGTCATCGCCTCGCTTTTTTGCTGACGCTCGGCTTGTGGCAACGCATCACGCGCGGCAAGCCTTTCGCCGCGCAGCCTTGCTTTTTCGGCGATGTCGCCAGACATCAGGCAGCCCGGCTCACGAGCACCTTGTCGATACGGTGTCCATCAAGGTCTATGACCTCAAAACGCCAGCCGTTGCGGGTGATGTGTTCGCCCAGTTCCGGCAGGCGACGGAACTCGTCAAGCACCAGACCGGCAACGGTCTCGAACTCGGCGTCTTCGTCGATCTGGAAGCCCATGCGGTAAGCGAACTCATCGGCGGGCATCCAGCCGGCAACGAGGAACGAACCGTCCTCGCGCTCGACGATCGCCGGCTCCTCGTCATTGTCTTCCTGGAAGGCACCTGTGATTGCTTCCAGGACGTCGCCAGAGCTGACGATACCTTCGAAATGGCCGTATTCGTCATAGACCAGCACCATATGCACGGTGGAACGGCGCAATGACTGGATGACATCGACAGCGCTCGTCAGATCCGAGACGACGGGAACTTCGCGCAGAAGCTCGCGCACATTCAGCTCCTTGCCGGATGCCAGCGCATCGAAAGCGTCCTTGGCGAAAAGCACGCCGAGAATTTCATCGGAAGCGCCGTTGCGCACGGGCAGGCGGGAACGCTGCGTTTCCCGAAGCTGAACACGGATTTCTTCCGCACTGTCTTCAATATCGACGACTTCCACGTCGCGGCGCGGCGTCATCAGGCCACGGGCATTACGGTCGGCAAGGCGCATGACGCTGGTGATCATCGCCGATTCCTCGGTTTCGATGACGCCGGCGCTATGAGCTTCCGCCAGAACCGTGCGGATTTCGTCATCCGTGACCGATGCATTGGACGTGCCGCTATGGCCGAGAAGCGCAAGGATGGCCTTGCCGGATTTGTCGAGAAACCAGACCAGCGGCGCGCCGACCTTAGAGAGCATCACCATGGTGGGTGCAACACGGGCAGCGATCTTTTCCGGATCGCGCAGCGCAATCTGCTTCGGCACCAGTTCGCCGACGATCAGCGACAAATACGTGATGGCGACGACCACGGAGCCCACGCCCAACGCATCGGCAACCCGATCAGGGACGCCCTGCACCGACAGCCATGCCGTGAACCGGGCGCCGAGGGTGGCGCCGGAAAACGCACCGGAGAGAACGCCGACCAGCGTGATGCCGATCTGCACCGTGGAAAGAAAGCGTCCGGGATTTTCGGAAAGACCGAGCGCCATCGTGGCGCCCTTGCTGCCGTGCGCGGCAAGCACCTTGAGCCTCGCCGGTCTGGAGGAGACAACGGCAAGCTCGGACATGGCAAGCACACCGTTCAATACGGTGAGCAGGACCACGATCATAATTTCAGTAAACAAGTTTAGCTCTTTGGGCTGTTGAACGGCACGTCGCGGTTTTGGCCGCAGCGCCCTCTTTCAAAAAAAAGGGCATGACAGACATACCAATTGAGATAATAGGGAATTGTTCCGCCATTGCAATGACAGCAGCATAAAAAAGCCGTCTCCGGCAGCAATGAAAAATAACTGTCGACACTATATGACTCAGAAGAAGAATCGGGGAGTGACCCGAAACTTCAAGTGCGATCCACGGCGACCGATGGAGATTTACGATCCTGGGTGCCTACAAATGTAGGTGGGCGCCATGTGTCCAGCCCCACGGGACTGGCCAGGGACAGCTCCCTTTGGATCGAGTATGGCCCCAGGGATTGTGGTTCCTGTCGGGAAGCGCAGAACGCCTCTTAGATATAGGACGTATCCAACCAAACCACCAGAGGGCCACGAACGAATTTTGTTGCTGGAAAGCTTTGCCGGCGATCAATGCGCCGCAGGCTTTGGCCGCGCCAGGAGTTTTTCGGTAATACCGTTCAGACGGTCGGCCAGATCGCTGATGGCAACGGCAACCATCTCGTCCGATCTTGCCTTGTGTTCGGCCATACCGTCGCGGTTGCGAGAAAGGGACGCTATTTCCCCCTCCAGCTTTTCGATCTTGCGGTTGAGCTCGGAAAGTTCGTCCATCACCATGATGCCCGACATGACGGTCAATCGCAGATCACCGATTTCGCCGAACTGGCTCTTTAGATGCCCCACATAACGGTCAAAACGGGTAGCGAGATCGGTCAGGTGCTCTTCCTGCCCTGCCTCGCAAGCCATGCGGTAGGCCTTGCCGTCGATCATAACAGTAACTTGCGCCATGAAACCGCTCCCTATCGATCCAGCACCGCGCGAATCGTCTCCATCGCCGTCACCAGACGGCGGGAAACCTCGCGGTTGACTTCTTCGAGACGATTGGCGCGAAACTCGGCCTGGTCCAGCTCGTGCGCGAGCCTTGCGCGATCGACATGGACCCGCTTGACCTCGTTATCGATTTCGCCCGTCTCCCTTTGCCGTTCGATACGCATATCGATGGCATTTTCGAGATTTGTGATGGCAGCGCTCAGCTCCGTCACCGCAGATTGTACGGTCTTCTCAGCCGACATCGTTTTTTCCAACTCGCAAGTAACCGGCCGAATCGTCCGGTTTCAGGCCTTTTCAACATCCAAGAGGTTATTACCCGATTTATCATCACGTCAATCAAACCAGTGCATTGAGGCGTTTTGCTCTGTGGATGAACGAGGAAACGGCGACACATATCGCACGATTTTTCTCGAGACACCCGTTTTGCTAAACGATTTTTATCCTTGAGAGAACCGCAATTGCCCGTGGATTTATTGACTTGCCTGCCTCACCTGCTATGGATCAACCCGCTTTTTGGATAGTTGCGTAAAACTATCTCCCTTCACCCGGAAACAGACGGAAAAGCCATGATTTCTCGCGACAAACACGACCGGATGGCCAATGCAATCCGCTTTCTTGCCATGGATGCAGTAGAGAAGGCCAACTCCGGCCATCCCGGCCTGCCGATGGGCGCAGCTGATGTCGCCACTGTTCTTTTCACCCGCTTTTTGAAGTTCGATCCCAAGAGCTCGTTGTGGCCGGATCGTGACCGCTTCGTGCTGTCTGCGGGCCATGGTTCGATGTTGCTTTACTCGCTGCTCTATTTGACGGGCTACGAGGACATGACTATCGACGAGATCAAGCGTTTCCGTCAGTTCGGCTCCAAGACCGCCGGCCATCCCGAATATGGCCACGCGACCGGCATCGAAACGACGACCGGCCCGCTCGGCCAGGGCATCGCCAACGCCGTTGGCATGGCAATCGCCGAACGCAAGCTGGAAGAAGAATTCGGCTCCGATCTGCAGAACCACTTCACATATGTGCTGTGTGGTGACGGCTGCCTCATGGAAGGCATCAGCCATGAAGCCATCGCGCTTGCCGGCCACCTGAAGCTCAACAAGCTCGTTCTGTTCTGGGATGACAACAACATCACCATCGACGGTGAAGTTGGCCTTTCCGACAGCACCGACCAGATCGCCCGCTTCCAGGCTGTTCACTGGAACACCATACGCGTCGACGGCCATGATCCGGATGCGATTGCCGCCGCGATCGAAGCTGCACATAAATCCGACCGCCCGACCTTCATCGCCTGCAAGACCGTGATCGGTTTCGGCGCACCCAACAAGCAGGGTACCCACAAGGTTCACGGCAACCCGCTGGGCGCCGAAGAAATCGCCGCCGCCCGCAAGAGCCTCAACTGGGAAGCCGAAGCTTTCGTCATTCCGGAAGACGTGCTGGATGCATGGCGTCTCGCCGGCCTGCGCTCGACCAAGACCCGTCAGGACTGGGAAGCCCGTCTCGAAGCCACTGAAGCCGGCAAGAAGGCCGAATTCAAGCGCCGCTTCGCCGGCGATCTGCCCGGCAACTTCCACAGCGCGATCGATGCCTTCAAGAAGAAGATCATCGAGAACAACCCGACCGTTGCGACCCGCAAGGCCTCGGAAGACTCGCTTGAAGTCATCAACGGCATCCTGCCGGAAATGATCGGCGGCTCGGCCGACCTGACGCCGTCCAACAACACCAAGACCAGCCAGATGAAGTCCATCACGCCGACGGACTTCTCCGGCCGGTACCTGCATTACGGCATCCGCGAACACGGCATGGCAGCAGCGATGAACGGTATCGCACTGCATGGCGGTCTCATTCCCTATGCCGGCGGCTTCCTGATCTTCTCGGACTATTGCCGTCCGTCGATCCGTCTGGCTGCCCTGATGGGCATCCGCGTCGTCCACGTTCTGACGCATGATTCCATCGGCGTCGGCGAAGACGGCCCGACCCACCAGCCGGTGGAGCAGATCGCCGCGCTGCGCGCCATCCCGAACCTGCTCGTCTTCCGCCCGGCGGATGAAACCGAGACGGCGGAATGCTGGCAGCTGGCGCTTGAGCAGAAGCATCGTCCTTCGGCACTGGCGCTCACCCGCCAGAACCTTGCGCCTTCGCGCAAGGAATACGAAGAAAAGAACCTTTCCGCTTACGGCGCCTACGAACTCGTATCCGCAAGCGATGCCAAGGTTTCGATCTTTGCATCCGGCTCGGAAGTGGAAGTAGCGCTCAAGGCTGCAGCGACGCTGAAGGACAAGGGCGTTTCCGCCCGCGTCGTTTCCGTTCCCTGCTTCGAGCTCTTCAAGGAACAGCCGGAAACCTACCGCAACGCCATCATCGGCAAGGCTCCGGTCAAAATTGCGGTGGAAGCCGCCATCCGCCAGGGCTGGGATTACTTCATCGGCTCCGACGGCGCTTTCGTCGGCATGCATTCCTTTGGTGCGTCCGCGCCGGCGAAGGATCTCTTCAAGCACTTCGGCATCACGGCGGAAGCTGTCGTCGCCGCAGTCGAGGCAAAACTTGCATGAGGGCTTCCCAAGCCCTCACATTCCGCAAAGACCAAGCACATATCTTGTTCGGGAGACTATAAATGACTGTAAAAGTTGCCATTAACGGCTTTGGCCGCATCGGCCGCAATGTTCTGCGTGCCATCGTCGAATCCGGCCGCACCGATATCGAAGTCGTTGCCATCAACGACCTCGGCCCGGTTGAAACCAACGCCCACCTGCTGCGCTACGATTCGATCCACGGCAAGTTCCCGGCAGATGTGAAGGTCGAAGGCGACACGATCATCGTTGGCGGCGGCAAGCCGATCAAGGTTACGGCCGTTCGCGATCCGGCAACGCTGCCGCACAAGGAACTGGGTGTCGACATCGCGCTCGAGTGCACCGGCATCTTCACCGCCCGCGACAAGGCCGCTGCCCACCTGACGGCAGGCGCCAAGCGCGTCATCGTTTCCGCTCCTGCTGACGGCGCTGACCTCACGGTTGTCTTCGGCGTCAACGACGATCAGCTGACGAAAGACCATCTGGTCATTTCCAACGCGTCCTGCACCACCAACTGCCTCGTGCCAGTTGTGAAGGTTCTCGATGACGTCGTTGGCATCGATCACGGCTTCATGACAACGATCCACTCCTACACGGGCGACCAGCCGACGCTGGACACCATGCACAAGGATCTGTACCGCGCCCGCGCCGCAGCCCTTTCCATGATCCCGACCTCGACGGGTGCAGCCAAGGCCGTTGGCCTCGTTCTGCCGCACCTCAAGGGCAAGCTGGACGGTACGTCGATCCGCGTTCCGACCCCGAACGTTTCGGTCGTCGATTTCAAGTTCATCGCCAAGCGCGACACGACGGTTGAGGAAGTCAACGAAGCAATCAAGTCCGCTTCCAACGGCAAGCTGAAGGGCATTCTCGGCTACACCGAAGAGCCTTTGGTCTCCCGCGACTTCAACCACGACAGCCACTCCTCGATCTTCGCGATCGATCAGACCAAGGTCATGGAAGGCAAGTTCGTGCGCGTTCTTTCCTGGTACGACAACGAGTGGGGCTTCTCCAACCGCATGTCGGATACGGCCGTCGCATTTGCGAAGACCATCTGAACAAGCACCACGGTTCGCGAATTACGAAAAACCGGCAGGCGCAATCCTGCCGGTTTTTCTTTGCCAAAAAATTGCCGGCGGGACGAGGGACCCGCCGGTATCGCTCCTGAAGCAAGGCGGGGCGTTTCGGATCGAAAACCATCGCCCGGCAAGAGGCGCATGAGACCAAACCGACCAAGTCTGATGAACTGCACAACCCGTTATTTCTTGTTGTTGATGATAATCTGATCCGAACTGCTACCGCTCCAGATCGTATCGAAAGTCTGTTGCCTCAAATCGCTTTGCTGCATGGAAAGCTTCATCATGCAGTCAGCGAAATCACGCGAACCTTCAGGGTAACCAAACACCCGGCAACGCTCGCGTTGGGCGGCCATGTTTTCAGCCGTCTGTTCCGTGCTAGAACAGCCCGAAACAATTGGGCCGACCGCCAGCAAGGCAATAAATATAGTAATGGATTTCCGTTTCATCCGATCGCTCCGGTCATGGTGAAAGCAACTCGGACGCGACAACTAACGTAGCTGCATTGTCTCTATGTTACGTCGAAACGCCGGCATGCGAATTGTTTGCGCGAAACATCCACAGCGCTACACGCCATGAACGTTTCGTCCGGGCGCCGAAAAAAATCCCATTTCCTGCCTTCGTCTGGTCCACTTTGAAACGGACAAGAAGAACAGGGACAACGGTCGTGCGCAATGCACTTCGGCCCTGCCGTATCATTCGATACACCCCGCCTTGCGTCGCCTTTCATCGCCACCCACAACAGCGCTGACAGACCGCAACCCGTGGCGCATTGACTGCAAACGTGCAGGGCATTGATTGCGACGGCCAGCGCGGTTTGAAAGAGGCGGTGGACGTGGAATCATTTTATCTTCTGTTGCTGGTGGCAACTGTTCTGGTTCTCGTCGCAGCGTTCTCAAGCCTCATCGCCTTCCGGTTCGGCGCACCGCTCCTGCTGCTCTTCCTGATGATTGGCCTTGCGGCAGGCGTGGATGGCCTCGGTATCCAGTTCACCAACAATCCGCTCGCCTATATGCTCGGCTCGCTCGTTCTCGCCGTCATCCTTTTCGATTCCGGTTTCGGTACGTCGATACAATCCTTCCGGCTTTCGGCAGCGCCCGCCGTCGCCCTCGCCACCGTCGGCGTCATCCTCACATCCGTGTTTTTCGCAGGCGCTGCCGCCCTGCTGCTCGGACTGTCGTGGCTGGAAGGCCTGCTGCTCGGCGCCATCGTCGCTTCTACGGATGCGGCAGCCGTATTCTTTCTCTTGCGCATCGGCGGCATTCATATCCGCGATCAGGTCCGCTCAACGCTTGAGGTCGAATCCGGCACCAATGATCCCATGGCGATTTTCCTCACCGTCGCGCTGGTCGAGATCATCGCCAAGGGACAGGGACTGGCCGGCATCGACACCGGCTTCCTGCTGCTGTTCGTCGAGGAAATGGGTCTCGGTGTTATTTTCGGCCTGCTCGGCGGCGTCATGATCGCAACAGTCGTCAACCGTTTCGCTGCCGACCGCGGGCTGGCGCCGATCTTCGTGCTGGCTCTTGCCCTGCTGGTCTTCTCCTTCACCGGCGCTATTGGCGGCAGTGGATTTCTTGCGGTCTATGTGGCGGGCATCGTTGCCGGCAACCGCCGGATTTTTGCGAAGGAGACCATCCGCCGTTTCCATGAAGGGCTGACCTGGCTTGCCCAGATCATCATGTTCCTGATGCTCGGCCTTCTGGCAACGCCATCGCAATTTCCAGCGATTGCCATTCCGGCCGTGCTGCTTGCGCTTTTCCTGATCTTTGTCGCCCGCCCGCTTGCGGTGTGGCTCAGCCTCATGCCCTTCAACTATACCCAGCAGGAAACCTCCTTCGTGGCATGGGTGGGCCTTCGTGGAGCGGTTTCCATCCTGCTTGCCATCATGCCCATTCTTGGCGGGCTGGACGATGCGCAAATCTATTTCAATGCCGCCTTCATCATCGTGCTCGTGTCGCTTCTGCTGCAAGGCTGGACCATCAAGCCGGTGGCAACACGGCTCGGGCTGATCGTGCCGCCGCGCATGGGTGATGTCGACAAACTGGAAGTGGACCTTCCCGGCACTGCCAATCACGAACTGATTTCCTACCGCGTGGCCAAAGGCAGCGCCATCATGCAGGGCGAGCGAATTCCCCGCTGGGCGATGCCTTCGCTCGTCGTGCGTGATGGCAAATCCATTCGCTACCAATATGCCGGGCGCCTGCGCGAGAATGATCTCGTCTATCTTTTTATCGCGCCCGGTTATACGCGGCTGATCGACCGGCTGTTTGCAAGCGCCCTGCCGGTTGCGGATGACGACGCCGATTTCTTCGGAATCTTTGCAATCTCTCCCGCGCGTCCGGCCACGGAGCTTGACGCCGCCTACGGCCCCGGCCTTATTTCGGCCAACGAGCATGCCATGAGCATCGCGGAACTGATCGAGGCGCGCCTTTCTGGCAAGGCAGATTATGCCGACCGGGTGCGCCTTGGTTCTATTGTTCTCATCGTTCGGGCGCTGGACGAACATGAGGCGATTACCGGGATCGGAATTTCGCTTGAGCCGGTCGAACCGGCTATCGGCCTACCGATCTTTATCAGCTTTTCGGAAATTCTCCGCCGCGTGCGCGCTTATCTGGCGCAGCGACGCCAGTCGGGCTCCACCGCTGCCGGCAAGGGCATTTCCGCGCCTTCAGACGAGGCAAGAGAAAATGAGGCCTGACCGGCTTGCGTCGGCAATCAGGCATAGTATGGTCCGTCCCGAACTCGCAACGAAATCAGGATCGACCTATGCCCGCCTTCAAGACCATCGATGACCTTAACGATATTGCCGGAAAGCGCGTCCTTGTCCGTGTTGATCTCAACGTGCCGGTTGCGGATGGCAAAGTGACGGACAGCACCCGTATCGAGCGGGTTGCACCGACCATTCTGGAGCTTTCCGAAAAAGGCGCAAAAGTCATTCTGCTCGCCCATTTCGGTCGCCCCAAGGGTGAACCTGTCGCCGACATGTCGCTCTCCCAGATCGTGCCTGCGGTCGAGGAAGTGCTGGATCACGCCGTTTTCTTCGCATCCGATTGCATCGGTGCGCCGGCAGCCGACGCAGTCGCGAAAATGAATGATGGCGATATCCTGCTTCTGGAAAACACCCGCTTTCACAAAGGCGAAGAGAAGAATGACACCGCCTTCGTCGAGGCTCTGGCAGCCAATGGCGATATCTATGTGAACGACGCCTTCTCTGCCGCGCACCGTGCGCACGCCTCCACCGAGGGCTTGGCGCGTCATCTGCCCGCCTATGCCGGTCGCACCATGCAGGCCGAGCTTGAGGCGCTGGAAAAAGGCCTTGGCCAGCCTGTTCGCCCGGTCGTCGCCATTGTCGGCGGCGCCAAGGTTTCCAGCAAGATCGATCTCCTGATGAACCTCGTCAAGAAGGTCGATGCCCTCGTCATCGGCGGCGGCATGGCCAATACCTTCCTTGCCGCGCGTGGCGCACAAGTCGGTAAGTCCCTCTGCGAGCACGACCTTGCCGAAACCGCAAAACAGATCATGATCGAGGCGGCGACATCCGGCTGTGCGATCGTACTGCCGGAAGACGGCGTGGTTGCCCGCGAATTCAAGGCCGGTGCGGCAAATGAAATCGTCGATATCAACGCCATTCCCGCTGACGCCATGGTTCTCGATGTCGGCCCAAAATCGGTCGAAAGCATCAAAGCCTGGATTTCGCGCGCGGAAACGCTGGTCTGGAACGGCCCGCTTGGCGCCTTCGAAATCGAGCCCTTCGATGCGGCAACCGTTGCTGCCGCAAAACATGCCGCCGAATGCACGAAGGCCGGCAAGCTCGTCTCCGTCGCCGGTGGCGGCGATACGGTCGCGGCACTCAACCATGCCGGAGTCTCGGACGATTTCACCTATATCTCGACGGCAGGCGGCGCCTTCCTAGAATGGATGGAAGGCAAGGAATTGCCGGGCGTTGCCATCCTGACCGCCGCCAAGTAGACTTCCCACACTTGCCTGACACGAGGCCGGACAAGCGATGCTTGGCCGGCCTTGTTTTTTGGTAAGTGCGCATGGGAGGAAAGTTTCAAACGATTGAAATGATTTCAATCGTTTCAATGAGTTAGCATGCCATTTCCCTGCCCTGGAACTTCTGTTATCGGGAATTTATTGTGCCTTGGGAGAATAGCAAATGACCGAACGTCTCGAAGACATCGCAATCAAAATGGTTGCAGACGGCAAGGGCCTGCTCGCCGCCGACGAATCCACAGGAACGATCAAGAAGCGTTTCGACAGCATCAACCTGGAATCAACCGAGACCGCCCGCCGCGATTATCGCGAAATGCTGTTCCGCTCCGACGACGCCATGAAGAAGTGCATCTCCGGCGTCATCCTTTACGAAGAAACCTTGTTCCAGAAGGCCGCCGACGGTACGCCATTCGTGGACATCATCAAGGCCGCCGGCAGCCTGCCGGGCATCAAGGTGGATATCGGCGCCAAGCCGATGGCTTTCCACCCGGGTGAATTCATAACCGAAGGCCTTGACGGCCTGTATGAGCGCCTGCGCAAGTACCATGAAGCCGGCGCGCGTTTCGCCAAGTGGCGCGGCGTCATCACCATCGGTGATCAGCGTCCGAGCTGGGGTTCGATCAAGGCAAACTCCCAGTCGCTCGCTCGTTACGCTGCCCTCTGCCAGCAGGCAGACATCGTGCCGATCGTGGAACCGGAAGTGCTGATGGACGGCGAACCCGGTACGCACGATATCGATCGCTGTGCGGAAGTCACGCAATGGGTTCTCCAGACCGTGTTCGCGGATTTGTTCGACGCCCGCGTCAACCTTGAAGGCATGATCCTCAAGCCGAACATGATCATCGACGGCAAGAATGCCCGCAAGGCTTCCGTTGATGAAGTGGCGGAAAAGACCGTGAAGGTTCTGAAGGCGACCGTGCCTTCTGCCGTTCCCGGCATCGCTTTCCTTTCCGGCGGCCAGTCCTCCGAAGAGGCGACGGCACATCTCTCCGCCATGAATGCCGGTTACGACCTGCCCTGGTCGCTGACCTATTCGTACGGCCGCGCCCTTCAGGACACCGCACTCAAGGCGTGGGGCGGTAAGCAGGAAAATGTCGCGGCCGGCCAGCGTGCTTTCACACACCGCGCGATGATGAACACCCTGGCTGCCAAGGGCAACTGGAAGCAGGAACTCGAAAAGGCTGCCTGAGGCATAGCCCCAGGCATTTATAAAAAATTGAAGCCGCCCCTTGGGCGGCTTTTTCTTTATGGGCGCAAAAGCAGCGTCGCCGACCAGATGACGAAGGCGGCAACCGCTATCTTCCAGCAATCGCCTCTTTTCTTGAGGCCGGGCAGGCCCAAGGGGCGGATGATCTGCACAATCATCGCCAGCAGTAAAAAAAGGCCGATCGCCTTTGTCATTTATTGAGCCTTTTCTTTATTTCTGCATCGTCACAGGCTGGACATTTTTACCGTTCACCAGAAGAGTGCAACTCATTCGGGTAACCCCCGTCTTATGGCCTGCCGACCATACGTTCGAACGCATGAGAGTGTCTTCATGAGCAGAAATCTTCTACCCGTATTCGCTCTTTTATCCAGCACTCTGTTTCTTTTTCTCGGTAACGGCCTTCAGGGTCTCGTGCTACCCATGCGCGGTTCGGCGGAAGGCTATTCCAATGAAATTCTGGGCTTTCTCGGCACCTCCTGGGCGGCAGGCTTCGTCATTGGGTGTTTTGTGGCGCCCGCCATCGTGCGACGTGCGGGGCATGTGCGGGCATTTGCCTCCTTCGTGGCGCTTGTCTGCCTGACCGTGCTGATGACCGGCCTCGTTATCGATGATGTCTGGTGGATTACGCTCCGCGCGCTTACAGGGTTCTGCACCGCCGGCACTTCCATGATCATCGAGAGCTGGCTGAACGAGCGCGCGACCAATGAGAGCCGCGGCATGATCTTTTCGCTCTATATCGCCATAACGCTGCTTGGCGTCGTGGCTGGGCAGATGATCGTGCCGATGGGCGATATCAGCAATAGCTCGCTGTTCATGATCTGCGGCATCATCTATTGCATCGCCATTCTGCCGGCCACGCTTTCTAAGGCTGCCAGTCCCCAGCCCTTGCAAAAGGTGAAGCTGGACTTACCCGCCCTCTATCGGAATTCGCCGGTCTCCTTCGTCGGTATCCTGATGATCGGCATCGCCAATGGTGCTTACGGTACGCTTGGCGCCGTTTTCGGCGCGCGGGCGGGCCTTGATCCGACCATGATCGCCATCATGGTTTCAGTCACGATTTTCGTCGGCGCGCTCGCCCAGTTTCCAGCAGGCCGCCTTTCGGACCGGATTGACCGCCGTTATGTGCTTGCCGGACTGGCGGGGCTTGGCGCGGTTGCGGGCTTGGCCGTGGCGGCCGTGCAGCCGCATGATGTCTATGTCCTCATTCCGATGATCGCCATTTACGGCGCCGCCGCCAACGCGCTTTATCCCATCGCCGTGGCGCATGCCAACGACTTTGCGGCATCGGAAGACTTCGTCAAGGTTTCCGGTGGACTGCTACTGCTTTATGGCATCGGCACCATCATCGGCCCGACGCTCGGCGGCGCGGTCATGACCTATTCCGGCCCCTATGCGCTGTTCCTGGTGACAGCCGTCGCCCATGTGCTGATCACGGCCTATGCCATCATCAGAAGCCGTCAGCGCGCCACGCTTTCGAACGCCGAAAAGGACAATTTCTCGACGATGATGCCGACAACGCCCTCACCGCTCGTGACACCGGAAAGCATTGCGCTTGACCCGCGCGCGCCGCAATATCCCGAGGACGATGGCGACCATGTTGAAAAAGGAGCAGGCATATGAGCCTCTTGGACGATGACCGTCCGCAAAAACCGGTAGCGCATGAGATCGGCAGCGATCTCAGCCTTCTTTCGGTGGACGAGCTGAGCAACCGCATCGACATTCTTCAAACCGAAATCACCCGACTTGAAGAGGAGAGGAAAAGGAAGTCTGCCGGCCGGCTTGCGGCGGAGAACCTCTTCCGGTCCTGACAGGCGGCCTTCAGCAAAACCTCCGGCCAAGTCTTAACTCGATAAGCTGCTGCCGGAAAGGCATACGAGATTAACGATTCTGATGCAGTCTTTCGTTTACCATTAACCAAAAATTAAGCTTTCTGAGAGATTACTATACATGTCCAGTTCTTCTGGGCCTCAGGCATCTTCTCCATACGGCGAATTGGTCTGATTTTTCTCCCTGTTTTACCTTGAGAGCCGCTTTCGCGGCTCTTTTTTTACCGATCACCGGATTTCGTAAAACTGTGGGTATTAACCCTTCTTTAATAATTGCCTTGCGCATTTCAGGTAAAGATACCATCCTGAAAACACTAAAGGCCGGAACAAAATATTACCGGTCGTCGTTGCCTGACAGTGTGGTGCGTGAGCAGGGATTCAAAGAAAATGTCGGAACAGGTTTTAAATACCATTAGCTTTGCGGGTCGCGCGGCTGCTTCCAACCAGTTCAAGACCCTCTATACCGAAGGCATGACCTTGGTTGAGGAAACGGCGAGCTATCTTGATGGAGCCGGTCGTACCGCTTCAAAGGTTCTGCCGCGCATGGCGTCTGTCCTTTACGCGGCAGAATCGATGCGCCTCACCACCCGCCTGATGCAGATGGCGTCCTGGCTGCTTCTGCAGCGCGCCGTCAACAATGGCGAGATGACACGCGATCAGGTTCTCAGCGAAAAAAGCAAGGTGCGGCTCGACAGCTTCAACGTCGATCGCAACGCTCCGGGCTGGAACGACCTGCCTGAGTCCTTCCGTGACCTCATCGAGCGGTCGCTCCGCCTCCAGAACCGCGTTGCCCTTCTCGACCGTGAAATTTACCGCCCGTCCGAAGCCACCAAGGTACCTGACAACGAAAACAGCGTGCAGGCGCAGCTTAACCTTCTGCGCACGGCTTTCTCGATCAACTGAGAAAAGACGACCTTATCCGGACAATTTGAAAAGCAGGCTCATGGGCCTGCTTTTTTGTTTTGGCCTACAATGGGCTCGTTTCACCGGATCGACAGACAACAAAAAAGCCCGGTAAAACCGGGCTTTTTTAAATGATCCGTCCACAAGTGGATTAGAGGCCGAGGCCGCCGAAACGCTTGTTGAACTTGGAAACGCGACCGCCGCGGTCCATAAGCTGCTGGTTGCCGCCCGTCCATGCCGGATGGGACTTGGGGTCGATTTCAAGGTTCATGACTGCGCCTTCCGAACCCCAGGTCGAGCGGGTTTCGTATTCGGTGCCATCGGTCATGACGACCTTGATCGTGTGATAAGCGGGATGGATATCAGCCTTCATGACAATCTTCCTGGTTAAGTGACGTGCGGTCCATTTGCCGCAATTGCGTCAACTGAGCCATTTCAATAAATGAAGCCATAGTCCTGATGGGCTATGGCTTCCCAATTCGATGCGGAGCCTATACATGAAGGTCGCCCAGATAACAAGAGCCTGCTATCCCCTTGTGAAAGGAGATGGCCGCAGGGACTAGAATTTTACCGCGCGCCGGAAATTCACCCGCAAAAGGCCGAAAAACGGCACGGAACGAGGAGTGTAGCGGACGTGGCAGACATTGAAGAGCAGAAAGCGGCTAAACAGAGAAACCTGAAGCCGCTGCTTGGCCTGTTTCCCTATCTCAGGCGGTATCGCGGCCTGATGGCGGCGGCCCTGTTTGCGCTTGTGCTTTCTTCCGCCACGACGCTTGCCTTGCCGCTTGCCGTTCGCCGCATCATCGATCACGGTTTCCAGACGCCGGACGGTGGCATGATCAACAGCTACTTCGCTGTGCTTCTGGCCATTGCCGTCCTTCTCGCTCTCGCCAGCGCCATGCGCTATTATTATGTCATGACCATCGGCGAAAGGGTCGTTGCCGATCTGCGCCGGGATGTCTTTGCTCATCTCACCACGCTGTCGCAGCAGTTTTTCGATGCCAACCGCTCGGGAGAGCTGACCTCGCGGTTGACCGCGGATACCGTACAGATTCGCTCGGCGTTCGGTTCCTCAGCTTCCGTTGCGCTGCGTAACATCATCATGTGTTGCGGCGCGGTGGCGATGATGATCTATACCAGCCCCGGCCTTTCCGGCCTCGCGCTCCTGGCCATCCCGTTCATCGTTTTTCCTTTGATTGCTTTTGGGCGCTCGGTTCGTGCCCGCTCCCGCAATACGCAGGACACATTGGCCAATTCCGCCGCCTATGCCTCGGAAACGATCGGGGCGAGCCGCACCGTGCAGTCCTTTAACGCCGAGGCGCTTGCAAATGCCCGCTACGGCGCCTCCGTAGAAGCGGCCTATCAGGGTGCGCGGGCGGCGATAGGCGCCCGCTCCATCCTCACCGCCGTCGCCATCGCGCTCGTTTTCGGCAGCGTCGTCGGCATTCTCTGGTATGGCGCGCAAAGCGTTTTGTCCGGCGGCATGACAGCGGGTACGCTTGGCCAGTTCGTGCTTTATTCGGTCATCGCGGCAAGCGGCCTGGGCCAGCTCTCCGAAGTCTGGGGTGAACTGGCGCAGGCGGGCGGCGCGGCTGAACGGCTTTCCGAACTGCTGAACGAGCGCTCGCCCGTTGCCGAGCCGTCAGCACCCGTTTCGATGGTTCAGCCGCCGCGCGGCGAAGCGACATTCGAGAATGTCGGTTTCATTTATCCACTCGCAACCGGTGGCCCGATCATCTCCGGCCTCTCCTTCAAGGTCAATGCCGGCGAAACCGTCGCCATCGTCGGCCCTTCCGGGGCGGGAAAAAGCACGGTCTTTTCGCTGCTGATGCGATTCTACGATCCGCAGGAGGGCCGCATCACCATCGATGGCGTCGATATCCGCGATGTTAGCCTTGCCGATCTGCGCGCGCGACTGTCCATTGTTCCACAGGATGTGGCGATCTTTGCCTCCTCCATCCACGATAACATCGCATTCGGTCGTCCGGCTGCGACACGCGAAGAAGTGCGCACGGCCGCTATCGCCGCTCAGGCAGACAGCTTCATCGCCCGGCTGAACGATGGTTATGACACGCAGGTGGGCGAGCGCGGCGTAACGCTTTCCGGCGGTCAACGCCAGCGCATCGCCATTGCCCGCGCCATCCTGCGTAACGCCCCTATCCTGCTTCTTGACGAAGCGACCTCCGCACTGGATGCCGAAAGCGAAACGCTGGTGCAAAAGGCGCTCGATGAGCTGATGAACACCCGCACCACCATCGTCATTGCCCATCGCCTCGCCACTGTGCTGAAGGCTGACCGCATTCTGGTGATGGATGAGGGCCGTATCATCGAGGAAGGCACGCACCAGAGCCTTATCCGCCAGAACGGCCTTTATGCGAGACTTGCCCGGCTGCAATTCCAGACAGGGCCGGACGAACTGCGCGCTCAAGCGTGAGCCGTGTGGGCTTAAGCCATCACGCTACCCCCCGCGACACGGCCCGAAAACAGGCAACCGCCGAGGAATGTGCCCTCCAGCGCATTATATCCGTGCATGCCGCCTCCGCCGAAGCCTGCCACCTCTCCGGCAGCATAAAGGCCCGGAACAGGGTTGCCGGCCGCGTCCAGCACCCTCGCCTCTAGGTCCGTATGCAAACCGCCAAGCGTCTTGCGAGTCAACACATGCAGGCGCACCGCAATCAGCGGCCCTTTTGTCGGGTCTAGCAACCGATGTGGTTTTGCAGTGCGCATCAACCGATCACCAAGATAACGCCGCGCTCCGTGGATCGCCGTAACCTGCGCATCCTTGCTGAAACCGTTTTCGATCTCCCGGTCTCGTGCCTCTATTTGATAGCGGATGTGGTCAATATTCAGCCGATTGTCCCCGTTTATGGTATTCATCGCCGCCACGAGTTCTTCCAGCGTATCACGGACGGCGAAATCCTCGCCGCGTTCCATGAAAGCCTGCACCGGCCCCGGCGGCTCCTTGCCCAACCGTTTAAGCAGTAGCCGCACATCCTTGCCCGTCAGATCCGGATTTTGCTCCGAACCAGAAAGCGCAAATTCCTTCTTGATGATTGCCTTGGTCAGAATGAACCAGCTGTGACCGCTGCCGCGTTCGCCCAGCATCTTAAGCGTGCCGAGTGTATCGAAGCCCGGCATCGCGGGTGCTCCGAGCCGGTTTCCATCCGCATCGCACCAGAAAGACGAGGGGCCGGGCAAAATACGAATGCCATGGTCCGGCCAGATCGGATCGTGATTTTTCACGCCCTCGGTATAATGCCACATACGGTCGCGATTGATGACCGTTCCGCCCGCTGCTTCCGTAATAGCGATCATACGGCCATCCACATGCGCAGGCACGCCACAGACCATGGTCGCGGGGGGCTTGCCCAGCCGCTCCAACGGCCAGTTGCGCCGCACCAGTTCCTGATTGCCGCCGATGCCACCGGAACTGACGATGACCGCCGAGGCCGAAAGGACAAAATCACCCTGCTCTTCCCGGCTGCTTGGTTGCCCGCGCAACACCGGATCCCTGGCAAGAACAACACCGGAAATGCCCGTCACCCTGCCGTCGGTGATATCCAGATGATCGACGCGGTGGCGGAACCGAAAGGTGAGCCGACCGCTTGCCGTCATGATCTTTGCCTTTTCAACGAAAGGCGCCAGCACACCGGGGCCAGTGCCCCAGGTGACATGGAAACGCGGAACGGAATTGCCGTGGCCATGAGCAAGGGCACCGCCACGCTCGGCCCAGCCGACCACGGGAAACCAGCGCATGCCCAGCCGATGCAGCCATTCACGTTTCTCGCCTGCGGCGAAATTGAGATAAGCCTCCGCCCAGCGGCGCGGCCAATGATCTTCCAAGCGATCAAAACCGGCGGAGCCGAACCAGTCCTGCCTTGCAAGATCGAGATTGTCGCGCACCCGCATTCGGCGCTGTTCGGGACTATCAACAAAAAAAAGACCACCCAGCGACCAGAAGGCCTGCCCGCCAAGGTTCTGCTCCCCCTCCTGATCCACAAGGCAAACACTGAAACCGCGCTCAACAGCCTCTGTCGCTGCGACCAGACCGGCAAGCCCCGCGCCGACAACGATCACATCATATCGCTCCATCAGCTCCTCCCAGATGCGACAGAATTACGTTTACGCGAACGTAAATTCACTTGCAGCTCAAGGCAACCGCTATGATACGGCTTAAGGTGTCAGCGCTCGGTGAGCTTCAGTTCGATACGGCGGTTCTGCTGGCGTGCTTCCGGCGTGTCGCCTTCGGCAATCGGCTGATATTCACCGAAACCGGCAGCGACCAGCCGGTTGGCCGAAACACCCTTGGAGATCAGGAACTTCACCACGGAGGTTGCGCGTGCCGAGGAAAGTTCCCAATTGTCACGGAAGCGGCCGGACCCGGAAAGCTGGACATTGTCCGTGTGGCCATCCACGCGCAGAACCCAGTTGATCTCGGTGGGGATTTCCTTGGCAAGATCGATCAGCGCGGCCGCCAGCTTCTCCATCTCCGCCTGCCCTTGCGGATTGAGGTCGTTGCCACCGGATGGAAAGAGCACTTCGGACTGGAAGACAAAGCGGTCGCCGACGATGCGAATGTTTTCGCGATCCGAGAGGATTTCACGCAGACGCCCAAAAAAATCAGAACGATAGCGGTTGAGTTCTTGAACCCGCTGCGCCAGCGCAACATTGAGACGGCGGCCGAGATCGGCGATCTTGACTTGTGATGAGGTATCCTTGGCTTCCGACGCCTGCAGGGCGGCTTCCACCGATGCGATCTGCGCCCTGAGCGCCGCAATCTGCTGGTTGAGCAATTCGATCTGTGCGGAGGCGCGGGAATTGGCCTGTCTTTGGTCATCCAGCTCGCCGGTCAGGCTGCCAATCCGGGCATTGGCGCTTGCATTGTTGCCCGATCCCGCATCGAGAAGCGACTGCAGGCGTGAGCGCTCGCTTTCAGATGCGGCAAGGGTTGATTGCAGGCTCGCCAGCGCGTCCTCGATATCCTGCTTGCTGCCCTTTTCCATGGCCAGAAGTTCGGTCAATTCGGCAATCTGGCTGTTGAGGCGGGTCAACACCTCGTCCTTGCCACTAATTTCCCGCGACAGAACAAATTGCGCCAGCACGAAGACCGTCAGCAGGAACATGATGGCCATGAGCAGCGTCGACAGCGCATCGACGAAACCCGGCCAATAATCCACACCCCTGTCGCGGCGGCGGTTGCGCGCAAGCGCCATGGCTACTCGCTCCCGTTATCGTGCCGGGTGCGTCCGGAGGATTTTGTCTCGCCGTCGATACGTGTCGACAACCGGTCGAGCGTGCGGCGAAGCGATTTCGATTCCTCCTGCTGCGCCTCGATCCAGTCACGCAACATCTGCTGCTCGCTGCGCATGTTCTTGACCAGACCTTGAATGCCTTCAGCAAGACTCGTCATGGCGGCGAGCGAGCGCTCAGTGCTGACCATTGCGCCGGGTTCAGCGTTGAATTCCTTTGGCCCATCCGCCGACGTATCCGTCACCGACGACAGCCAGTTTTCGAGCTGGGTGTAAAAACGGTTCTGGGCACGGCCGGCCTGAAGATCGAGGAAACCGAGGATCAGCGAGCCTGAAAGGCCGAGGAGCGACGAGGAAAACGCCGTTCCCATGCCGGAAAGCGGCGCGGTGAGACCGGACTTGAGCGAGCTTAGAATATCGTTGCTGGTGCCGGCGCTGGGATCGAGCGACTGAATGACATTGCTGATGGCGCCGATGGTGCCGATCAGACCCCAGAAGGTGCCGAGCAGGCCGAGAAACACCAGAAGGCCGACAAGATAACGTGAAGTATCGCGCGATTCATCAAGGCGTGTCGCGATGGAATCGAGAATTGTCCGCTGCGTAACTGCAGAAAGCCGGACTTCGCCACGCTTGCCGATCAACGTGCTCATGGGGGCCAGCAGTTTTGGAGCGCGGCCGACTTTCTCGGCGCTGCCGGCGGCCCGGAATGCGTTAAACCAGCGGACTTCCGAACGCAGGCTCATGGTCTGGGTGAATACCAGAATGATGCCGATGACGAGAACGCCGAGAATGAAGCCGTTCAAGCCCGGATTCGTCATGAAGGCCGTGTGCGCCTGCCGGTAAAGAATGGCCGCCAGAAAGCCGACGAGGATCAGAAACAGAACCATCGTCCACAGAAACGGTGTGGGGCTGGACAGCTTGTGGCTGTATTGCCGTGTGGTCACCGGCTTCTCCACGCCGAGATCGAGCAACTCCGAATCCGCCATAACGTTCGCATTCCCTTCGGTCACGTATCAACCGGACGCTATTTGAAAATTGCGACGATTTGAAGCGAAAAGCCTGTCTTTCGTCACAGGCATTTCACGAAAGCCGGCTTGACCGAAGACCGAAAAAACAAAAACGCCCGGCGATAGTTCGCCGGGCGCCTAAAACCTGGATTAAACGGCAGGTTTTCTGCCGAAATCGATCAACGACCCGGAATCGGACGGTTGGCAACTTCCACAAGTGCCTTGTGGATATATTCGTTTCCGGCAGCAACACTGCCGCTGCCGAAGATATCCGCGCCGCCCTTGGCGTCGGAGGTGAACCCGCCAGCTTCGCGAATCAGCACCAGACCGGCCGCCATATCCCACGGCGAAAGCTCTGCTTCCCAGAAACCGTCGAGGCGACCTGCTGCAACATAGGCAAGGTCGAGTGCTGCAGCACCCATGCGGCGGATGCCGGCTGCTTCACCCATGACATGGCGAAGTTCGACAAGGAATTTGCCGTGATTGCCGCGACCGAGATGCGGCACACCGCAGCCGATGACGCAATCCGTCAAGGCCTTCCGCGCGGCAACGCGGATACGACGATCGTTAAGGAACGCGCCGCCGCCACGCTCGGCGGTGTAGAGTTCGTCGGTCGCGGGATTGAAAATCACGCCGGCTACGACTTCTCCGTTACGCTCGAGCGCGATGGAAACGGCGAAATGCGGAATGCCGTGCAGGAAGTTGGTCGTGCCATCCAGCGGGTCGACGATCCAGCGATGCGCACCATCACTGCCCTTTTCCTCGCCGCCTTCCTCACCCAGAAAATCGTAGGTGGGGCGGGCTTTCATCAGCTCGTCGCGCACGATCTTTTCAGCCTTGAGGTCCGCCTGCGATACGAAATCGCTCGGTCCCTTGACCGAAACCTGAAGGTTCTGCACTTCACCGAAGTCACGCGACAAAGACTTACCCGCCTTGAGGGCGGCCTGAACCATCACATTGAGAAGGGCTGAACGTGCCATCGAATTTGTTTCCTGGAAAGCTTGCGAACCACCCGCAAGCTAGCCGGGCAGGAACGTCATTATTTTCTTGAATTGAAAGTTTGCGGTTCAAGACCACAAAACGCGCGGAAATTCAAGGCAAAAAGCCTGCACATGCACGCTGGCGCCGAACAACCGGCCTTGCATCACATCGGACGGAAACGATTTGCCGCCTCGATAGCCTTTTTCTGCTGCTCGTCGGTGATCCCGAGATAAAAATCCTCGAGAGACGGATCCTTCAGCCCGGCGCGGCGGGAAAGCACGTACCATTTGGCCGCCTCCACCGGATCGGGCCGTGTGCCGAGCGCCTGAATGTAAAGATGCGCCACCTTGTTCTGCGCCACGACA
The DNA here is from genome assembly GCF_013318015.2 of Agrobacterium tumefaciens. Classification (NCBI taxonomy): domain Bacteria; kingdom Pseudomonadati; phylum Pseudomonadota; class Alphaproteobacteria; order Hyphomicrobiales; family Rhizobiaceae; genus Agrobacterium; species Agrobacterium tumefaciens. Next base: position 967,333 of record NZ_CP115842.1, read on the forward strand.
TTGCCGCGCTGCGCAGCACCGTAAAGCCAGCGGAAGCCTTCATCCAGATTTCGCTCGCCGCCAAAACCGTTGACCAGCCAGATGCCGAGATCGACCTGCGCGGTATCGTAGCCTGCCTTTGCGGCCCGCGTCAGCCAATCGCGCGCCTTGGCCTTCTTTTCGGCCGGCACATCCTTGACCGAGTGGTAGATCTGCGACACCGCATATTGCGCGTCGGCAATGCCCTGCTCGGCGGACTTTTCATAATACGGCATGGCCATCAGCAATCCCTTTACGCCGGGATTTTCCGAAACCAGTATCTGCCCCCAGTTGAACTGAGCCGAAGCATTGCCGGCTTCCGCCGCACGGTGCATGTAATCGTCGGCCTTCGCCTTGTCGCGGGTAACGAACTTGCCCTCCATCAAAATGAGGGCGAATTTGAACATCGCGACGGGATCGCCACCCTGTGCCGCCTGCTGGTACCAGAAGGCCGCGGTCTTTTCGTCGCGGGCGATGCCGAGACCACGCGACATCATTTCCGCCACCAGCGTCTGGGCGGCCGCATCGCCGTTCTGCGCACGGTTGAGCGCCTTGTCGAGCGCCTGGACATATTCGCCGCGCTGGAAATGCCCATAGGCCTCATCCACCCGGCCCTTGAACTCCTTTTCAGGCGGCAAGGCCGGCAGGTCCGCGCCCATGCGCTGATAGACGTTGACGCCCTGCGACGGTTGCAAGTCCTTCTGCTCTTCGGACTGCACCCTGCCCTGACGGGAAGGCTGCGCCTCATCCTCCAACTGGCGGGAAAGCGCGTTGCTTTCGCTTTGCGGTCCGGATTGGGCAAAAGCAACGCCCGCCGGCGCGCCTAAAGACAGCGCCAGCAGCGAAATAGAAAGGCAGACGTGAACCGAGCGCATCAACATCGCCTGTATCAACCGTCAAACCGTGGCGCTTTTTCGTCAAGCAACGCGTTGATTTCAGAAACGGCCTGGGCAGCACCCGAGGCATTGTCAAAAACGCCGCTGCGCATCGCCACGAATTCCACGCCGGCTTCGGCCACGGCAACCACCGACGAGATATCGGTGCCGCCCATGACGATGGATGGAATCTCGATCATCGATGCCCACCATTCGCCGAGTGCCAGATTTTTGGGATGCGCTTCCGGCTTGATGTCGCCTTCGAGCTTTCCAAAAAACACGTAGTCCGGATTGGACTCACCCATCTCCAGAGCCTTATGCCGATCATCGGCATTGCCACCGCCAACGATCAGCTTCGGCGCGAAATTTTCCACGGCCTCCGCAAGCGCCTCGGCATTGCCCGCCACATGCAGGCCATCCGCCTTCACCCGGCTCGCAACGCGGCTGTCGCCCGCGATAAGGGCAGCGGCACCAGCCTCCTGCACCATCGGCACGATCAATTCGGCGCGTTTCTGGAAAGTGGCGTCATCCAGATCATATTGCGGAATGATGACCGAAGCCACATCGCCGCCTCGCAGTGCTTCTTGCAATTCTGTCGCCTGCTTTTGCGCGTCGTCCAATTGCGGGACGATCAGAACAAGGCGGCAACGGTTATCAACTTTGGTCATCGGTTCGTCCATTTCAGGCAGAAGACACTTTCGGCGTTATCTGCACTCGTTTTGATATGATAAATCCGATAGACCGGACCGGCGAAAGGATCAACCTTCATCCATGCTGACCGATTTTCATTTTTTCCTCGTCGCCATCCCCGCAGTCGTGCTTGTCGGCCTTTCCAAGGGCGGGTTGGGCGGTGCGCTGGCACTGATGGGCGTGCCGCTGATGGCGCTTGCCATCCCGGCCGTGCAGGCGGCGGCAATCTTCTTGCCGATCCTGATCGTGATGGATCTTGTGGCGCTATGGGCCTGGCGGCACCACAACCACCGGCAAACGCTCCTCATCATGCTTCCGGGCGCGATTGCCGGCATTACTCTCGGCTGGGCGACCTCAAGCCTCATCTCGGCAGACGCCATGCGCCTCGTCGTCGCCTCGGTGACGATCCTGTTCGTACTGCGTTATTTCCAGGAGAGCTTCAAAAGCCGCAAAGGGCAGGAGATTCCGGCCAGACCGCAGCGTCCGGTGGCTGCAACACTCTGGTCCAGCCTGTCCGGTTATGCGAGTTTCGTGGCCCATGCGGGTGGCCCACCCTTCCAGATCTATGTTCTGCCGCTGAAGCTCGATCCCAAGACCTATACCGGCATGAGCGTGCGTTTCTTCGCGATCATGAATGCAATCAAGCTCATTCCCTATTTCGCGCTCGGCGCGCTTGATGCCACCAACCTCAAGACATCGGCCAGCCTGTTGCCGGTGGCAATGCTGGCGACGCTTGCCGGCGCAAGGGTGGTGAAATATCTGAAACCATCAGTGTTCTACCCGCTGATGTATACCATGGCGCTGATCGCGGCGCTGAAACTGCTGTGGGACGGGCTGCCTTTCTAGACCCAAGGCGGCCACTAAAAAGCCCTGGCAGCACGCACGTACCGCCAGGGCCGAAAAAGAATCCGTCAGTCCTTCATCGAAGGCTGGGGAATGGCATCAATCAATGCCTTGTGGAGGCGCGAAGCCTCTGTAGTTCATCCTTCAGGCGCAGTTTACGGCGTTTGAGATCGGCGATCTCTCTATCGTCAGAGGACGGGGAAGCAAGAATACTTTCGAGCTCCTCCTCCAGAGCACCGTGTTTCTTTTCGAGCGATGCAATATGAGCCTGAATGGTCATGCGGCACGTCCTTCCATTTTTAAGCCTACCTCCAGCTCTCCATCGCTGGAGTTTCAGGTTTGCGACGACAATGTGACATGGATCGTTGGTCTTGTCGAAGGCGAAATGAAGGCAATAAGTGGGCAATTTGGTCGCAAGGGATAACTTCCCGTTACCGCGATTTGATGATAGAGGCTCGAGAACCGATGACATACGCGCCGGAGGCTCTCCGGCTGGCATAAAATGGGGATGACAAGATGCCCGATCAGGACCAGGCGGACATCAGGCTTACGCTGGCGCGGCTGCGCCAGGAGCATGAGGATTATGACGCTGCGATCAACGCGATGATCCAGACCAACTGCGATGCGCTGAGAATACAACGCATGAAAAAGAAAAAGCTGGCCGTCAAGGACAAGATGACCCAGATCGAAGATCAGGTCATTCCCGATATCATTGCCTAGAGTGGCTTCCGTGCTTCCTGCCGGATGCACGAGAGACGCTCTAATCTATTGAATTTACGCATCGTGCCTTGCAGAAATCAAAATCGATTTTTGCGCCTATGCTGTAAGCCGGAGAAGCGAAGTGACAGCAGAGACACCCCCCGTCGCCATCATCATGGGCAGCCAGTCCGACTGGGAGACCATGAAGAATGCCGCCGATACGCTGGATGCGCTGGACTTGGAATACGAAGCCCGCATCATTTCCGCCCACCGCACGCCTGATCGCCTTTATGATTTTGCCAATGGCGCGAAAGACGAAGGCTTCAAGGTCATCATCGCGGGTGCCGGCGGCGCCGCCCATCTGCCGGGCATGACCGCCGCCATGACCCCGCTGCCGGTTTTCGGCGTCCCGGTACAATCCAAGACGATGTCCGGGCAGGACAGCCTCTATTCCATCGTCCAGATGCCCGCTGGCATTCCCGTCGGAACGCTTGCCATCGGCAAGGCCGGCGCTATCAATGCCGCACTTCTGGCAGCTGCGGTTCTGGCGCTGGGCGACGAGGACCTGGCAGACCGGCTCGATGCATGGCGCGCGCGCCAGTCAGCGGCCGTTGCCGAATATCCCATGGACAGCGCCCAGTGACAGCCTCTAACATGACGATGAATACGAACAATCTCACCATCGGCATCATCGGCGGCGGGCAGCTTGGCCGCATGCTGGCAATGGCCGCCGCACGCCTCAACCACCGCACCATCGTTCTCGAACCGCAAGCCGATTGTCCGGCGGCGCAGGTCTGCAACAGCCAGATCGTCGCGGAATACGGTGACGAGACGGCGCTTGCGGAACTCGCTCGCCTTTGCGATGTCGTGACCTACGAATTCGAGAACGTACCCGTCACCGCAGCCGAGACGCTGAGCGCTTCTGTTCCCGTTTATCCCCCGCCGCAGGCTCTCAGCGCCTCGCAGGATAGGCTGACGGAGAAACGCTTCCTCAACGGTTGCGGCATTCCGACCGCCGATTTCCGCGCCGTGGATAATCAGGAAGAACTGGAGGCGGCATTGGCCGCTTTTGGTGGCAAGGGTGTGCTGAAAACCCGCCGCATGGGCTATGACGGCAAGGGCCAGAGGCTTTTCAAGGGTGGTGAGGACATCGCAGGCGCCTTCGCAACACTCGGTGGCGTGCCGCTCATCCTCGAAAGCTTCGTCGCTTTCGAGCGGGAAATCTCGATCATTGCCGCCCGTTTCAGGGATGGCACCGTTACCTGCTACGATCCGGCCGAAAACATTCATCTGAACGGCATTCTGCATACATCCACGGTGCCGGCAGCACTCTCCGATGCGGCGAAGGCGGTTGCCGTGCAATCGGCGGAAAAGCTTCTGGCTGCGCTCGACTATGTCGGCGTGATCGGCATCGAGTTTTTCGTCCTGACCGATGGTTCGCTCGTTGCCAATGAAATGGCGCCGCGCGTGCACAATACCGGCCACTGGACGGAAGCGGCCTGCGTGGTCTCGCAATTCGAACAGCATATACGAGCCGTCTCCGGTCTTGTCCCCGGCAGCACGGCCCGCCATTCGGATTGCGTCATGACGAACCTCATCGGCGATGACATCAACGATGTGCCAGCATGGCTTTCGAAAAAAGACTGTCTCGTGCATCTTTACGGCAAGACACAAGCACGGCCTGGCCGCAAGATGGGCCATGTGACCGAGCTTTTGCACACAGGAAAAGCCTCAGTCTTTTAAGGCAAAGACGTCTGGAAGTGTTGACAGGCAGGGGTCAAACGGGTATTTGCCTGCCAACCGAAAAGAGCGCGCCCCGTTGCGCGCTTTTGATTGTTTGAATAAGCACGGTAAAAGCCGTGCAAAACTGCGGACCAGTAAAATGAAAATCAAGAATTCGCTTAAAGCGCTTAAGGCCCGTCATCGCGATAACCGCCTGGTTCGCCGCAAGGGCCGCGTCTACATCATCAACAAGCAGAACCCGCGCTTCAAGGCTCGTCAGGGCTGATTGAGTGCCACTGCGGTTCGCGATCACATCGCGGATCACTTTGTTGACAGTGCAGAACTTTGCATTTGATATTGGGCGCAGTCGGGTTAAGCTTTAACCCATGCGCCCAAATCGTTTTTGCACGGCTATCATCGTCGCTCAGGGTTTCCTGCTTTCGGGCCTCCTGCTTTCAGGAATGGCGTCCCTTGGTCATGCGGCAGATGGTCAGCCTCCCGCAGCCCTGGAGGCTGCGCCTTCACCTGCAAAGACAGTTGACAGTCTTTTCGCATCGCTGAAAAAAGAGCGGAATGCGGTCAAGGCGCGCAGCATTGCCAACCAGATCGCTTCCGAATGGAACGATTCCGGCAGCGCGACAATCAATCTCCTGATGCAATGGGCAGGCGAAGCCGCAGACGAGAAGCGCAACGCCGCCGCTTACGATTTTCTCGACCAGGCTATTTTACTCGATCCGGACTACGTGCAGGCGCCCTATCGCCGCGCCATGGTGCATTTTGCGGATGGCGACACCCGAAAGGCGATGGCGGATATCAATCTGACGCTGGAGAAGGAGCCGCGCTATTTTCCGGCATTGGCGAGCCTTGCAAACATCCTCGAAGCCTCAGGCCGTGACGATCTGGCGCTGAAAGCCTGGGAACGCTATCTCGCGCTCTATCCCGCGGACAAGGACGCCCGCAAAGAGGCCGCTGACCTTTCTGAAAAGCTGGCTGGCACTCGCAGCTGAATATCGCAGACGATCCAAACAAAAATCGCCGCAAAAGCGGCGATTTTTCATTGTGGGACCGTCAACCGATCATTCCATGCCAAGCGCAGCCATATAGGTCTGAAGAATGGTTTCTTCCTCGATACGCTCGTTGGCGTCCTTCTTGCGCAGGCGGATGATGGTGCGGATCGCCTTGGTATCGTAGCCACGACCCTTCGCCTCACCCATGACATCCTTGATGTCTCCCTGAATGGCGGCCTTTTCCTCTTCGAGACGCTCGACGCGCTCGATGAATTGACGCAGTTCGGCGGCGGCGACGGTTTCGGTGGTGCTCGTTTCGTCCATCATATCATCCTTCATTGGTAGCAGCTCGGGTGAGCCTTGTTCATTAAATCCAGGCGAAGCCTTCGCCGGTCGCCGCCAGCCGGGCAGCAAAAATTCCGGCCTGTGACCTGCCCACTGACGGGCCTCACGTCAAGTCGTTTCCGTCGATCGGGGGTTATTCCGTTGGCTTGTTCTGCTCAAAGGCAGCTTTCTGGGCGTCGCTCGCCTCCGCCTGATATTTTTCCTTCCACTCCTCATAGGGCATTCCGTAGACGATTTCCCGGGATTGCTCCTTGGTGAGTGCAACGCCGGCCTCGTTAGCGGCATCCCCATACCAGTTGGAAAGGCAATTGCGGCAAAAGCCCGCGAGATTCATCAGGTCGATGTTCTGCACATCGTGACGCTCGCGAAGATGCTCGACGAGACGGCGAAATGCGGCGGCCTCGAATTCAATCTGCTGTTTGTCATTCGGTGTCGTCATGGGGCAGCTCCAGGCTCAGTAGGGGCCGGTGCGAGAGGTGAACAGCTCATATTCATGCAAAATGGGATCGTCGTTCATTGCGGCGAAAATGGGAGCGAGCCGGTCCGACCATTCGGCAATCCCTTCCTCATCCGCGATCAAATCCTGCCGAACTTCAAGAAGCGCATGCGGTATGCCCTTCATCATGCAATGGCGATACATGGTATCGCCCTTCAGCGCCCCGTCATAGGGTTCGTTGTCACCAACGAGAATGTCGCCGGTCGCGCGCAGATGCGCCAGAAGCGGATCGACCGCACGATTATCCGTGTCCCACAGAACCGCCGCATGCCAGGGACGCGGTGTTTCTTTCCAGAACGGCGTGTACGAATGCAGCGACAGAACAAGCGGCGCTTCCCCCGACGACTGCGCTACACCGGTGAGCACGCGATCGACGGCATTGTGATAGGGACGATGAAAAAACTCGATCCGTCTTTGCCATTCATCATCCGAAATCGGGTGGTTGCCGGGGATGATCGCCCCGTCCGAAATCTTCATGATAAGGGTCGGATCGTCCTCGCCGCGATTGGGGTCGATCAGGAGGCGCGAAAATCGTCCAAGCACGGCCGGCACGCCGAGGCGGGCCGCAAGAGAGCGCGTCAGCCCTTCAATGCCAATATCAAATGCGATGTGACGATGAAAAGCGGTTTGCGGAAGGCCAAGTTTGCCGTAGTGTGCCGGCAGGAGGTTCATGGCATGGTCCGCCAGAAGAACCATGCCTTTGTCATAATCGCCTTCTATGATTTCATAGGGTATGAAGTCGTTCATCGATAATTTTCTGGGGCAGGATTGAGGAGAAAAGCTTGATGGCATGGCTTGAGGCCGGGCGCAAGTTTCGGCGACAGAACAGCCATCTACCTTATCGCACTCACGATCCCACGAACAATATAATCGATTAAACTCGCGTTGACTTTCTTTGGCGGCCACGCCAAGAAGTGTGTTCATTATAACCATGGAATCCGGATGGAAGCCGTGACTCAGTCATCTCTCGCTCTTCCTCGCCACTTTCGGCATCTTGCCCGTCTTTTCTCCGCAGCGGCATTGTTTCTGACCCCGTTTGTCTTCGTGGAGGCCGCGCATGCGGATTTCCGCGTCTGCAACAGCACGCAAAACCTCGTGGGGGTCGCAATCGGCTACCGGGCGCAGGACGGCTGGGTCAGTGAAGGTTGGTGGCAGGTCCCCTCCTCTACCTGCGCAACGCTGATAGAGGGTGAGTTGCAGTCGCGTTATTATTATCTTTATGCCGAGGACGCCGCTCACGGCGGCCGCTGGACCGGTGACGTCAACATGTGCGTGGCGGAAAACGAGTTCAAAATCGCCGGCGTAGACGATTGTTATGCCCGCAGCTTCCAGAGAATGGGTTTCAAGGAATATGACACGGGCAGACAGGGCAGCTGGATGGTCCAGCTTTCCGATACGCCAGGCACACAGGGAAATCAAAACTGATGAAGCGTAACCGCAAAGTCAAAATTCTTGCAACTCTCGGCCCCGCCTCTTCCGACGAGGCAATGATCGAAAAGCTGCATCTGGCCGGCGCCGATCTCTTCCGCATCAACATGAGCCATGCGAGCCACGACGTGATGCGGACGCTGATTGAGCGTATTCGCTCCGTCGAAAGCCGTAACGGCCGTCCCATCGGCATTCTGGCCGACTTGCAGGGTCCCAAGCTGCGCGTCGGTAAATTTGCCGAGACCAAGGTTGATCTCGTTCCCGGCCAGACGTTTACGCTGGACAATAACGATACGCCCGGCGACAACACCCGCGTTTTCCTGCCGCATCCTGAAATTCTCGAAGCGGTCAAGCCTGGCCACCGCCTGCTGATCGATGACGGCAAGCTGCATCTGCGCGCTGAGAAGAGCGACGGCAAGAGCATCGTCACCACTGTTGTTTCGGGCACCCGGATTTCCGACCGCAAGGGCATTAGCCTGCCCGACACCCTGCTCGGCGTCGGCGTTCTGACCGACAAGGACCGCGTCGACCTCGACGCCGTTCTTGCAACCAACGAAGTGGACTGGGTTGCCCTTTCCTTCGTTCAGCGCCCGGAAGACCTGGCCGAAGTGCGCAAGATTTCGCGCGGTCGCGTTGGCCTGATGTCCAAGATCGAGAAGCCGCAGGCTATTGAGCGCATCGAAGAAATCATCGAGCTTTCCGACGCATTGATGGTCGCACGCGGCGATCTCGGCGTGGAAATGCCGCTGGAAGCAGTTCCGGGCATCCAGAAACAGCTGACCCGCGCCTGCCGTCGTGCCGGCAAGCCGGTTGTCGTTGCCACACAGATGCTGGAATCGATGATCACAGCTCCGGTTCCGACCCGTGCGGAAGTTTCGGACGTTGCGACTGCCGTATTCGAAGGCGCCGACGCCATCATGCTCTCGGCCGAGTCCGCTTCCGGCGATTATCCGATCGAAGCCGTATCGACCATGGCATCCATCGCCAGCACGGTGGAACAGGACCCCTATTATTCCAACATCATCTACGCGCAGCGCCCACAGCCGGAAGCGACGGGTGCAGACGCCATTTCGCTTGCTGCCCGCCAGATTGCCGAAACGTTGAAGCTCGCCGCGATCGTCACCTACACCTCGTCCGGCACAACGGGTCTGCGCGCCGCGCGCGAGCGGCCACAGGTTCCGATCATTGCGCTTTCGCCGATCATCCAGACCGCACGCCGCCTGTCGGTCGTCTGGGGCCTGCATTGCGTGGTTACCGGTGACGCCAGCGATCTGGACGATATGGTGAACCGCGCTTGTCGCATCGTCGTGTCCGAAGGTTTCGGCAAGCCGGGCGACCGCATCATCATCTCCGCCGGCGTGCCGCTCGGCACCCCGGGCGCGACCAACATGGTGCGCATCGCCTATATCGGTTCGGACGGCCAGAGCGGCGTCTGATATCGCGATATCAAGCATAATAAAAAACCCGCCGTCACCGGCGGGTTTTTTGTTGGCCTTTCGGCCGCATTGCAGAAAGCGGGGCTCAGTGCATCTTCACCGGCGTGCTGAAACGGCTGGACTCGATCGCCGCTGCACCGGGCTTGAAGCTAGCCGATGTGGCGGAAGCCGACATGTCGTGGCTGAGCATACGGTTGGCGACGACGCGCGGCGCCTTCACCGAACGGCCGGTCGAGCCCTTGTTCTGGTTGAGCGCCCAGTCAGAGATCAGATCCTGCGTCAGACGACCACCGCCGACCATGGCCTGATGGGAAACGGCGGCATCCTGCCTGCTCGGGCGTGAGCCCTTGGTCGGTAAGCCGGCCGTCAGCCCACCATTGATGGAAGGTTTCAGATCAAAGGCGTCACCGAAACCTGCCTCTGGCTCAGCCTTAGCCGTTTCGGCGGGCGCGACTGTAACCTTGTGGTTGACGGCAGCCGGGAACGGCGCGGCTGTCGGCACGGTAGCGGAATTGATCTGCGAACGGGCGGCCTGACCGCTCTGTTCCAGAGCAGCAACCACAGTCGGCGAAAGCGTATCTTTCCGCTCTTCGGCGAGATCTTCGTCGCCTTCCGGATCAGCATTGGCCTGTGCCAGCAGGGCTTCCGCCACAGCCGGACGATTGGCCGGCACCGGAATAGACGCAAGTTCGCCCGTCGCTGCGGGTGTCGCACCATCTGCGGATGCGGTCAGGATCGATCCTTCAGCGTCGCCACGCATGCCACGCGGCCCAAGAAGCGTCGGCACAGGCACGGATACCTCAGCCAGATCGGCAAACTGCTGACGCTCGGCCGGAGCAGAGGTTGGCGTCGGTGTTGTCGCAGCCTGGAGTGCATCCTGCGCCGCATTACGGGCTGGAGAATAAAGCGCGGTGGCAAGGCCCGTATTGGCCGGAGGCTGGTTGCCGAAAGCTGGACGTGCAATGGGCAGCGGCGCAGTGCTCACACCGGGAAGCGGTTGGGCGGAAGCAACGGCGATCGTCGGTTCTGGCTCAGGTGCAGCAGGCGGTGGCGTTGCAGGGCGAGCGACAGCCGGACGTTCTGCGGGCTGCGGCGTAGCGATGCTATCGGGATCTTCATCCTCGTCGCCTCCGCCAAAGAGCGCCTGCAACAGTGTCTTGCGCTTGCCGCCACCACCGGAGGACGCAGGGCCGGCACCGGCGCTGGAAGCAACCTGAATGGAAGAGGAATTGACGCGCTTCTTGTAGTCAGCCAAGGCCTGTTCATAACCGGGAAGCGGATTGCCATCGGAAGGAACGTGCAGCGTATTGCCCTTGGGGAAGATACGCACGAGTTCCTGACGGCTCATGCGCGGCCAGGCACGAACGCCGCCGACATCCATGTGCACGAAGGGAGAACCCGAGGTCGGGTAGAAACCTACGCCGCCAATCTGCATCTGCATGCCGATTTCGCGCAGTGTGGAAAGCTTCACGCCCGGAATGTAGAAATCCATTGCCTTGCCGAGCATATGCTGGCTTTTTTCCGCCACGCCCTTGGTGCGCGTGCGCAGGAGGCCGTTAGTCTCAGGCGAACGGAAGGCCGACACAACGTTGATGTAATCGGTCGCGCCACTGCGGCGGTAGACTTCCCAGACAAGATCGAAAAGACGCGGATCCATCCGCGTCGGCTGGTTACGACGCCAGTCACGCAAAAAGCGGTTCAGCTCCTGCAGACCCTTCTGGTCGTATTTTCCGTTGCGCTTGAAGGTTATGACCGCCTTCTCGCGTGTATGGATATAATACAGTTTGAGACTGCGCGTTTCGGCGAAAGCTTCCGTCGCCGAGACACCTGCGAATGGCATTGCGGCGAGCATCAAGCAGGCAAAAGTGACAGCGCGTGCCGACAGCTTCGTGCATATATCCTTGATCAAGCCGCGCGCGATCTTGGTCGACAGCGCGATATTTCGATGCAGATATGGCAATTCGATCCCCGCCTGGAAGACAATTTCTGTCACATTGCCTCAAATGAACGTCAAATACGGTGACACGATGGCAAAATTGCCACACAGATGCAACCTTCCTCTATATAGTGAATCAGCCACTAACAAGAGGTTTATAGACGGTAAGCGGATATCCTTGCTCAGAAGTTAACGAATCTTGCTATCTGCCGTCGAACAGGCGGTTTGTGCAATCAGGCCGCATCCCGCAACGGATCGTCCGGATCAATGCCATAGTCCTTCAGCTTGCGATAAAGCGTCGAGCGGCCGATACCAAGTTTCCTTGCGACCTGACTCATCTGCCCGCGATAAAAACGAAGGGCAAAACGGATAAGCTCCTCTTCGATCTCGGCCAGCTTCCTGATATTGCCTGAGTCGTCCATGCTGGAGATCAGGTTTCCTCCCCGGTATATCGTGGTGGAAATATCTGACGCCTCATCCAGAATGGCGTGACTTTCGGCGACCGGCGGCGGCGGAGAATATGCGGCGAGTTTCAGCGACGATCCAGACGGCGACCGGATCGACTCACCCGCATCGTCCCCACCTGCGAATTCTGGCAATTGCAGCGCGATTTGCGGAAAATCGGAATCAGCCAGTTCCTCGCCCTGCGACAGCACGACGGCGCGGAAGACCGCATTTTCAAGCTGGCGGATATTGCCCGGCCAGTCATAGGCCGTTAGCAGTGCCAGCGCGCTAGCATCGAGGCCGACGGGATTTGGCAATTTCTGTTCCACCGAAAAACGCTCCGCGAACACCCGTGCCAGATGGGGAATATCCTCCTTGCGCCGGCGCAACGCCGGAATGGTGATAGGAAAGACGTTGAGGCGATAATACAGGTCCTCGCGGAAGCGGCCTTCCTTCACCTCTTCGATGAGATTCTTGTTGGTGGCGGAAATCAGGCGGACATTCACCTTCTGCACACGCGCGGAACCGACAGTTTCGATTTCGCCCTGCTGAACCGCCCGCAGTAGCTTTACCTGCACGTCGAGCGGCAGATCACCGATTTCATCGAGGAACAGCGTTCCGCCATCGGCTTCCATGAACTTGCCAACGTGTTTTTCCGTGGCTCCGGTAAAAGCGCCCTTCTCGTGACCGAAAAGAATACTCTCCACCAGATTGTGCGGGATAGCGCCGCAATTGACGGTGATGAATGGTTTGTTCGCCCTGTCGCCAGCCGACTGGATTGCACGGGCGACCATTTCCTTGCCGACGCCGGATTCGCCTTCCAGTACCACGGGAATGCTGGACTGGGCGGCGCGCTGCGCCAGTTCTATCACCCTCAGCATGGCCGGGCTTGCGGAAACGATATCAGTAAAATTCACGGCATTGCTCCGTCCGCGCCTGCCCGTGCGGGCCTTTGCCTCTCTCCTGTCGAGCTTGAGGGCATTGGAGATGGCGGCGCCGATCCGTTCCGGCGAGACCGGCTTGACGACGAAATCGAAGGCGCCGGCGCGCATGGCCTGCACGACGGTATCGATGCCGCCCTGCCCCGTCTGGACGATGACCGGGACGTCGGTGCCGAGTTCGCCAACGGCTTTCAGGAAGGCGAGGCCATCCATTTCCGGCATCATCAGGTCGAGGACGACAACATTGATCTCGCCGCTATATTGCTTGAGCAGCTCCAGCCCCGCCCTGCCGTTTTCTGCAAGCAAGGCCAGATGCCCATAACGTTCCACCGCATTTTTGAGCAGGCGGCGCTGGACGGGATCATCGTCTATCACGAGAACATGCGCGGTCATTTTTGGCTCCGGTTTCCGGTTTATGGACCTGCGTCATGCGGTCCCTTGTGGCGCACTCTGGCACGGGAGATTTGAACATCCAGTTTTGAGATTTGCTTGCATTTTATCCATTGCTGCGGGAAACAAAGGCCCCATATGCTGCGCAGGCATAACGACAAGGACGCGTTCGATGACCCTCAATCGCCCAACACCGCACCCCGTATTTTCGCTTGCCGAAACCTCCGGCCCTGCCCTTGGCGACCTGCCCGGCTGGAAACTCTCGGATCTCTATCCCTCGGGCGATTCGCCGGAATACAAGGGCGACATTGAGAAGGCGGCGGCGCTGGCGGCGGCTTTCGAGGATAAATGGAAGGGCAAGCTTGAAGACGCTGCAAAGGCGACGGGCGCCAACGGCATCGGCGCTGCTCTCAAGGAATATGAAGCGTTGGACGATCTTATCGGCCGCATCGGTTCCTTTGCGGGGCTGACGTATTTTTCAGATACCTCCAACCCGGCAAACGGCAAGCTTTACGGCGACGCCCAGGCGAAACTGACGGATATTTCCGCCCATCTGCTGTTCTTTACGCTTGAACTGAACCGCATCGACGACGCCGTAATGGATGCCTGCATGGCAAACGATGCCTTAGCTGGGCACTACAGGCCGTGGCTGGTGGATTTGCGTAAGGACAAGCCGCACCAGCTCGATGACCAGCTCGAACAGCTATTCCTCGAAAAATCGATGACGAGTGCCAGCGCGTTCAACCGCCTGTTCGATGAGACGATGGCCGACCTGCGCTTCGACATAGACGGCGCAAGCCTTTCGCTGGAAGTAACGCTCAATATGCTTCAGGAGCCGGAGCCGGAAACTCGCAAGAAGGCAGCGCAGGCGCTCAGCACCACCTTCACCAATAATCTGCGGGTCTTCACCCTCATCACCAACACACTGGCCAAGGACAAGGATATTTCCGACCGCTGGCGCAAGTTCGAAGACATCGCCGACAGCCGCCATCTGGCAAACCGTGTGGAGCGCGAGGTCGTAGACGCTCTGGCTGCCGCCGTGAAAAACGCCTATCCGCGCCTTTCGCATCGTTATTACGCCATGAAGGCGAAATGGCTCGGCATGGAACAGATGAACTACTGGGACCGCAACGCGCCGCTTCCCGATACATCGAATACGATAATTCCCTGGGATGAGGCGAAGGACACCGTGCTGTCCGCCTATGGTGATTTTGCGCCGGAGATGGCCGATATTGCCCGCCGGTTCTTCGATGAGCAATGGATCGACGCCCCCGCCCGGCCCGGCAAGGCGCCGGGCGCCTTCGCGCATCCGACCGTGCCTTCGGCCCATCCTTATGTCCTCGTCAACTATCTCGGCAAACCGCGCGACGTGATGACGCTTGCCCATGAGCTTGGCCACGGCGTGCACCAGGTGCTGGCCGGCGACCAAGGCGCGCTGATGTGCGCGACGCCGCTGACGCTTGCCGAAACTGCCTCCGTTTTCGGAGAAATGCTGACCTTCCGCAAATTGCTTGACGACACGAAGGACGTCAGGGAACGCAAGGCCATGCTCGCCCGCAAGGTCGAGGACATGATCAACACGGTCGTGCGACAGATCGCGTTTTATGAATTCGAACGCAAGCTGCACACCGCCCGCAAGCAGGGTGAGTTGACCTCCGAACAGATCGGTGAATTGTGGCTTTCCATTCAGGCCGAGAGCCTCGGCCCGGCGATCAAGATTTCCGAAGGGTATGAGACCTGGTGGACCTACATCCCCCATTTCATCCACTCTCCCTTCTATGTTTATGCCTATGCCTTCGGTGATTGCCTGGTGAACTCGCTGTATGCCGTTTACCAGAAGGCCGAGACCGGCTTTCAGGAGAAATATTTCGAGCTTTTGAAAGCAGGCGGCACCAAGCACCATTCGGAACTTCTGAAACCATTCGGCCTCGATGCGACAGACCCTTCCTTCTGGGACAAGGGTCTTGCCATGATCGAAGGGCTGATCGACGAACTGGAAGCGCTTGACAGCAAACAGGCCTGATTGCCTCCGAAAAATACCGATGACAGGCGACGAGCAAAGGCAATGAAACGCAAACCCGCCGATCTGACCTTGAGAGAAACGCTGCGCTGGGAGCCGCAATCGGGTTTTCAGCGCATTGACCAGCATATGCGCCGGTTATTGCGCTCAGCCGATGCGCTCGGTTTCCGAGCACCGGTCAACGCGGTTCAGGTACTGGAGAAGAAGGTGGGCGGCGAAAGTCCGCTCTGCGTGAAGCTGGTCATGAACTACAAGGGTGAGCTCGATATCGAAACGGCCGAGTTTCGGCCGTTGCAGGAGGGAACCGTCTGGCGGATCCGCATCGCGACGCAAACCAGGCTTGATTCCACCGACACCTTCTATCGCCACAAATCATCGCGCCGGGAACCCTATGATGCCGCCCGCGCCGAATTTTCAGCCGGGGATGCAGACGAGGTTCTGCTGCTCAACGAGCGCGGCGAGTTGTGCGAGGGATCATCGACCAGCATCTTCGTCGAAATGCCGGACGGGCAATTGCTGACGCCGCCGCTCGACAGCGGTATTCTGCCGGGCGTTCTGCGTGCCGATCTCATCCGCCAGCGCAAGGCACGCGGGCAGGCATTGAAGCCGGAGGATATTGCCGGTCGACGGCTGTTCGTGGGAAATTCGCTGCATGGGCTGATTGCGGCGGAGCTGGTCTAAACCGTCACCGCCAAAAGCCGGTCGCGGCCCTTTTCCTTGGCAGCGTAAAGCGCCTGATCGGCGCGCATGAAAACATCGTCGGCACTTTCTGCCATCCGATAGGTCGTCATTCCAGCGGAACAGCTATAGGAAAAATCCGGAAACTCGGCCAGAGGTCTGGAAAGACGCACCTTTTGCAGTAGCCGCTCGACGATCTCCCGGCTCTCAACAACCGAACTGCGCGGCAGGATGAGCATGAATTCCTCACCGCCGATCCTGCCAAAACAATCCACCCGCCGGACGACGGAATGGGCGATCCCGACAAAATCGCGCAGCACCGCATCGCCGCATTTGTGGCCGAAACGATCATTGATGTGCTTGAAAAAGTCGATGTCGAGCGTGCAAAGGCAAAAGGGTGCTTCAAGCCCCTTGCCGACCCGCTCCACCTGTAGCGCGAGTTTGGCGAAAACAAAACGCCGGTTCGCCGTTCCCGTCAATTCGTCGGTCTGCGAGGCGCGCACCGCCAGATCCCGGTCCTGCCGCAGGGTTCTGTAGCCCTGGCGCAATTCGGTGACATCGCTTGCGACACACAGCATCCAGCCATCCTGCTGCACCGTCTCCGTCATCCAGAACCAGCGGCCGTCATACATGTCCATCTCGAAGGCACGATACGGCAGCTTGCCGCGCCGGGACTGCGCCGACAAAAGCCAGCCCTCGAAATCGCTGTTTCTGACGACCACGCCGGTTCGCAGACGGTGGTTCAAGCGCATGATTTCCGCCCAGGTCGAAAAATCATCGTCGGCAAGCTGAAAGCTCTGCCGAAACGACGGGTTGGCATGCCGCAACCGGTCTTCGGAATCGTAAAGTGCAATAAGAACGGGGGTGGCGCTCTGAAGCGCTGCGACACGCTCGATAAGACTATTCAACAGGCAACACTCCTGTGATGACGAAAAGCCCCCTTTTCGTCATCTTGCAAAAGCCCCCAAGCCCTAGGGCATATACACGAAAAGAAGAACTTGATTATAAACGTAGTCTCTAAAATGCGAAGGGGAAGAATGCGGTCGGAAGGTCTCGACTTCAATCTCGCCGGATCGCAACCGCGCAGAACGGGATCACCACACACCAACCCGTCACAACTTTCGCATCCCGGGCTTGCGCCACCGTCATATGTCCGTCATGCACCTGCCCTTTATTGTGGCACGCTTTTATGATCTAGCTTACTTATTGGCTTAAAAAGGAAAAATGACGAATGACGGACGCAAACCATCCGATTTACGGCGATATTGACGGCCCCATCATCATGATCGGCTTCGGCTCCATCGGGCGCGGCACTCTTCCGTTGATCGAACGTCATTTCAACTTCGACAAGACCAGGCTCGTCGTCATCGACCCGCGCGAGGATATCGCAGCGTATCTGGCCGAGAGAAACATTCGCCATATCCGTACGCATCTGACCAAAGAAAACTACAAGGAGGTGCTCAAGCCACTCCTTAAAGGGGTTCAGGGTCAGGGCTTCTGCGTCAATCTTTCGGTCGATGCCGCATCCGTCGATCTGATGAGGCTCTGCCGCAAACATGGCATGCTCTACATCGACACCGTAGTGGAGCCGTGGCCCGGCTTTTACTTCGATGCAGACGCCGACAATGCCTCCCGTACCAATTATTCGCTGCGCGAGACCATGCTGAAAGAAAAGGCTCGGAAACCGGGCGGCACAACGGCCGTTTCCACCTGCGGCGCAAATCCCGGCATGGTGTCCTGGTTCGTAAAACAGGCGCTGGTCAATCTCGCCAAGGATAGCGGTCTCGACATCGAAGAGCCGCGACCGCATGACCAGCAGGCATGGGCAAAGCTCATGCAGCAGCTCGGCGTCAAGGGCGTGCATGTGGCAGAGCGCGATACGCAGCGGGCAAAAAATCCCAAGCCATTCGGCGCATTCTGGAACACCTGGTCCGTCGAGGGTTTTATCGCCGAAGGTTTTCAGCCCGCCGAACTCGGCTGGGGAACGCATGAAAACTGGATGCCAAAAAACGCGAAAAAACAAAAAAAGGGCAGCAAGGCAGCGATCTATCTCGATCAGCCCGGCGCCAATACGCGGGTACGGACATGGTGTCCCGGACAAGGGCCGCAATATGGATTTCTGGTCACCCACAACGAGGCGATCTCGATTTCCGACTATTTCACCGTCCGCAATGACGATGGCGATCTGATCTACCGGCCCACCTGTCACTATGCCTACCACCCCTGCAACGACGCCGTCCTTTCCCTGCACGAACTTTTCGGTAATGGCGGCACGCCGCAGCCGATCCAGCATGTGCTTGGCGAAGACGAGCTTGTCGATGGTGCCGACGAGCTGGGTGTTCTTCTCTACGGCCATGACAAAAATGCCTATTGGTATGGCTCGCGGCTAACCTTGCAGGAGGCACGGGCGCTCGCCCCCAGCCAGAACGCGACCGGATTGCAGGTCAGCTCCGCGGTACTGGCCGGAATGGTCTGGGCGCTGGAAAATCCGCAAGCCGGCATCGTCGAGGCGGATGAAATGGATTATCGCCGTTGCCTTGAGGTGCAGCGTCCCTATCTTGGACCGGTCGAAGGACATTACACGGACTGGACGCCGCTCGACGGTCGCCCGGGACTGTTTCCAGACAATATCGACACCTCGGATCCCTGGCAGTTCCGCAACATCCTCGTGCGCTGAGGGCATGGCGTCTCATATTTGTCACGCAGGTGTTTTCATGACGGATGTCAGGAACCCGGGAGAGCAAACAACGTTGCCTTGAAATAAATAACGCTTCACGGCATGGTCGAAACATCAGGGTTTCATCGAATCGCAGGAGAACAGGCTCATGAACTTCAAGACAAGCGCTGCTTTGCTTTGTGCCGCAATCGCGGTGTCTTCATGCGTTGCGCCGGGTCCCTCCCAGCAGACGTCGATGGCACCCTCGCTTGCCCGCGGCCCGGCCGTGGATGGCCGCTGGATCGACCGCAACGGCATCGTATCGACATTCCAGAACGGTGCTTTCTCCACCCGTTCGACCGATACCAACACGCTTCTCGCATCCGGCACCTATGTTACGATTTCGCCGACGCTCTATGAGATCAACATGACGTCATTGGTGCGCAACACGCAATCGCGCGTCAACTGCGCGCTCGTCTCCCCGTCGCAACTGAATTGCACGACAGACAGCAACAGCCAGTTCTCGCTAACGCGTCAGGGCTGATAACACAGACTTTTCAATGGCATGAGCTTTTAAAACGCACGCCTCAAGCGTGCGTTTTGCTTTATTGCGCCACTGTCACAATTTCCGCTTGCGGCAGCTGCCGCTAAATGGAAACATCGCGCTTTGAAAGACTGACATACTTTCAGACTAGAGAATGAGCACGGCCTGATGATGATCGACCGGCCAAGGCTTCCGCTTTGAACAGGAGAGAGGGACCATGAAGAAAATTTTGAGACTGAGTATGCTGAGCGTTTCCGCGATAACGCTTTCAGCCGGAGCGGCTCTGGCCGACTACGAACTCAACATTCTTCACATTAACGATTTTCACTCCCGTATCGAATCGATCAATAAATTCGACTCGACCTGCTCAGCGGAAGAGGAAGGCAAAAACGAATGCTTTGGCGGCGCCGCGCGCCTCTTGACCGCAATCAACCAGACAAGGGACGCGCTCAAGGCTCAAGGCAAGAACGTTCTCCTGCTCAATGCCGGCGACAATTTTCAAGGCTCGCTGTTCTACACCACCTACAAGGGTACCGTTGAAGCCGAAGTGCTGAACGCCATGAAGTTCGACGCCATGACCGTCGGCAACCATGAATTCGACGATAGCGAAGACGGGCTTGCGGGCTTCCTCGACAAGGTTCAGTTTCCGGTCGTGACCGCCAATGTGGTTGCCAGCGCCGCCTCGAAAATCGGCGATCGCGTCAAGCCGTCCATCGTCCTTGAAGTCGGCGGCCAGAAAATCGGTATTGTCGGCGCTGTCGCCAACGACACGGCGGAACTTGCGACCCCCGGCCCCAACATCACCATTGCGGAAGATGTCGCGAAAATCAGCGAACAGGTGCAGAAGCTGAAAGGCGAGGGTGTCAACAAGATCATTGCCCTGACCCATGTCGGATATCCGCGCGACCTCGAATTCATCGCGAAAATCCCGGATGTGGACGTCGTTGTCGGCGGCCACTCGCATACGTTGCTCTCCAACACCGATCAGAAGGCCGAAGGGCCTTATCCGACACTCGTCGACAATCCCGGCGGCTACAAGGTTCCGGTCGTTCAGGCAGGGCAATACAGCAAATACCTGGGTGACCTGCGCGTCGTCTTCGATGACAGCGGCGTGGTCAAGGAAAGCAAGGGCGATCCGATCCTGATCGATTCATCCTTCAAACCCGACGAAGCAACGCTCAAGCGTATCGATGAACTGAAAGCACCAATCGAGGCGTTGAAATCGAAGGTCGTCGGCACTTCGGAAGGCCCGATCGAAGGTGACCGCAAGGTTTGCCGCGTCAAAGAATGCTCTATGGGTAATCTGGTAGCGGATGCGACCCTGGCCCGCGTCAAGGATCAGGGCGTCACCATCGCTTTCGCAAATAGCGGTGGCCTGCGCTCCTCCATCGATAGCGGCGATGTCTCGATGGGCGAAGTCCTGACGGTTCTGCCGTTCCAGAACACGGTCGCGACTTTCCAGCTGAAGGGCGAGGATATTCGCGCTGCCCTCGAAAACGGCGTCAGCCAGATCGACGATGGCGCAGGTCGTTTCATGCAGGTTTCAGGCATGAAATATTCCTTCGACCGCTCCAAGCCGGCCGGCAGCCGTGTTACTGCGGTCGAGGTCAAGGAGGGCGACGCTTTCGTGCCTCTCGACCCGGCAAAGACCTACACTGTTGCGGCGAATAATTACGTTCGCACCGGCGGCGATGGCTTCAAGGTATTCGCGACCAAGGCGATCAACGCCTATGACTTCGGCCCCAACCTCGAAGAGGCTGTAGCTGCATATATTACGGCCAACAGCCCCTATAAGCCCTTCACGGACGGCCGCATCACTGAAGTGACGCCTGCCGGTTATGTAGCTCCGGCAAAGCCCGCTGCACCAGCGCCTGCCGCAACAGCACCGGCGGCAACTGCAACCGCTCCGGCCGCCACACCGGCCCCGGCTCCCACAGCACCTGCCGCGACCGCACCTGCCACCACCACGCCGGCAGCGGCCGCGGCTGCCGCCAGCAAATATGTTGTCGCAAAGGGCGATTCGCTCTGGAAGATCGCGGCGGAGAAGTATGGCGACGGTGCCCTTTGGACCAGGATTGCCAAGGCAAACACGCTGAAGCATCCGAACCATATCGAGATCGGCGAGGAACTGGAGGTTCCGGCTCAATAAGCCGCGAACACATACAGACAGGGCAATTTGCCGCAGATGGGAAGCCGGCCTCGCACCATGAGGCCGGCTTCTTATTTTCCCTTTAAAAACAGATCATTACAGGCTGCGTTTTATCAAAAGACAATGCGTCCGTTACCGCACCTCGGAAATCACCTCCGCAGGTGGTTCAATCCTTACAAATTTCGTCTAGAACACGTGAACAAATTGACGGCACGAGCATATAGCTTGAGCATTTCCGGCAAAACCGCGTCACGGTTTGCGTCCGGCCATGTATAAAAACAAAAAATGGAGCGTTTCCGCCCTTTATCCCAAACGGAAACGTTCTCACGCAACCAGTACGAGTTCAGGGTGTCATTCATGACGACAGAATTATCCGCACTTCCCGTAGACCATCCCCGCGTAAGATTTGGCAAGGTTGGCGTTCTGCTTGTCAATCTTGGCACGCCGGATGGTACGGACTATTGGCCGATGCGCCGTTATCTGGCGGAATTTCTGAGCGACAAACGCGTGATCGAATGGTCGCGCCTCTACTGGTATCCGATCCTGTACGGCATCGTCCTCAACAAGCGCCCGCAGAAGGTCGGCAAGGCCTATGAGGCAATCTGGAACCGCGATCGCAACGAAAGCTATCTGCGCACCTATACCCGAAGCCAAGGCGAACTGATGGCACAGGCGCTGAAGGATTTGCCGAATGTCGTCGTTGACTGGGCCATGCGCTACGGCCAGCCTTCCATCGCCTCGAAAATCGACGCGCTGAAGGAGCAGGGATGCGAGAAAATCCTGCTATTCCCGCTCTATCCGCAATATGCCGCATCGACCACGGCGACGGTGAACGACAAGGCTTTCGAACATCTGATGAAGCTGCGCTGGCAGCCCGCCATCCGGACCGTTCCGCCCTATCATGACGATCCTGCCTATATCGAGGGGCTTGCCGCCTCCGTCAAAAACCATCTGGCAACGCTGGACTGGGAACCGGAGATGCTGATCACCTCCTTCCACGGCATTCCGCAATCCTACTTCAGGAAGGGCGATCCCTATTATTGCCACTGCCAGAAGACCGCCCGTCTGCTGAAGGAAGCGCTGGGACGGACCGAGAAGAACTTCATGATCACCTTCCAGTCGCGTTTTGGGCCAGAAGAATGGCTGCAGCCCTATACCGACAAGACCATGGAAAAGCTGGCATCCGAGGGCATCAAACGCATCGCCGTCATGAACCCCGGTTTCGTATCGGATTGTCTTGAAACGCTGGAGGAAATTGCCGGTGAGGCCGGAGAAATCTTCCTGCACAATGGCGGCGAGAAATTCACCCACATCCCGTGTCTCAACGACAGCGTAGAGGGTATGACAGTTCTCGAAAAGGTTGTACGACAAGAGTTGCAAGGTTGGGTGTAATCTTGCCATAACGATGCGGGTGTAAGATCCCAAAAGGTTGTGGTGCTGGAGGAAGAAGTGATGATTGCATTGGGCGGTTTCGATATCGTCGTCATAGCGGCGGTTGTTTTGGTCATTCTGGTGCTCTTTGCCGGCATCAAGACCGTACCGCAGGGACATCGCTACACGGTTGAACGGTTCGGGCGCTACACCCGCACACTCGAGCCGGGCCTCAACCTCATCGTGCCGTTCTTCGAAAGCATCGGTTCGAAGATGAATGTGATGGAGCAGGTTCTGCATATACCGACACAGGAAGTTATCACCCGCGATAATGCCAGTGTCTCGGCTGATGCCGTCACTTTCTATCAGGTCCTGAATGCCGCACAGGCCGCTTACCAGATTACCAATCTGGAAATGGCGATTGAAAACCTCACCATGACCAACATCCGCTCGGTAATGGGCTCGATGGATCTCGATGAGTTATTGTCGAACCGTGATGCCATCAACGATCGCCTGCTGCGCGTGGTGGACGAGGCGGTGGGACCATGGGGTATCAAGGTCACGCGCATCGAGATAAAAGATATCGCGCCGCCGAAAGATCTCGTCGATTCCATGGCTAGGCAGATGAAGGCGGAGCGTGAAAAACGCGCGCAGGTGCTGGAGGCCGAGGGCGCCCGCAATGCTCAGATTCTGCGCGCAGAGGGCGCAAAACAATCTGCCATTCTCGAGGCGGAAGGCCAGCGCGAAGCGGCGTTCCGCGATGCCGAGGCCCGCGAGCGTCTGGCCGAGGCCGAAGCCAACGCCACCCGCATGGTGTCGGAAGCCATCGCTGCCGGCAATGTCCACGCGATCAATTACTTCGTTGCCCAGAAATATACCGAAGCGCTCTCCAGTATCGGTACCGCCAAAAACTCGAAAATCGTGTTGATGCCGATGGAGGCGTCTGCGTTGATCGGCTCGCTCGGCGGCATAGGGGCAATCGCCCGTGACGTTTTCGGCGACAAGGGCGATGCACCAACGGCGCCTGCCGTCCCCGCATCTTCCCGCTCGGTGCCGCCGTCGCGGCCTTCGGCCCAGGCCATCAACGTGACAATTCCCGGTAATCCCTTCGGCTCTTCATCGGAGAAGTGACGATGCTGCAACGGCTTGCCACGGAACTGGGACCATGGAGCTGGTGGATTGCCGGCTTCATTCTGCTGGCTGCCGAGCTGGTCGCTCCGGGCGTGTTTCTGATCTGGATTGGCATTGCCGCGCTGGTGATCGGCGCGCTCTCCCTGCTGTTCTGGGATGCCGCATTCTGGGCGTGGCAATTGCAACTGGTGCTGTTTGCCGCCCTCTCCATCGCCTTCGCCCTGCTTGGCAGGAAATATTTCGGCAAAAACCGTGAGGCAAGCGACGAACCCTTCCTCAATCAGCGGGAAGCCAGCCTTGTTGGCCGCACAGCGACCCTGCAGGAGCCGGTTGTCGAAGGGCGCGGCCGCATAAGGCTGGACGATACCTGGTGGTCCGTTAACGGTGAGGACATGCCAGCAGGAACACGTGTCAGGATCGCAGCTGCGCGTGGCCGCACCCTGACAATAGAGCCGCTCGACCGCTCATAGCGATCAGGCCACACCGATTCTCAACAGATCGTGGAAATGCACCAGCCCTATCGGCCGGTTATCGTCATCAACGACGATCAGCGCACCGATGTGGAATTTTTCCAGCGTCGCGAGAGCGCTGGTCGCCAGCACCGATTTTTTGACCGTTTTCGGAGTACGGGTCATGATGTCGTCCACCGTCAATTCAGCGAGGTTGCGCGACAGGTTGCGCGCCATATCGCCCTCGGTGACGATGCCACACAGACGGCCATCCTCGTCCAGAATACCGACGCAGCCGAAATGCTTGCGGGAAAGAACACTGACTGCTTCCGGCATGGAAGTTCCCTTGCCGACTAGCGGCACCCGGTCGCCGGTATGCATGATATCGCTGACCAGCGTAAGGCCCGCGCCCAGTTTGCCGCCGGGGTGAAACACCTTGAAATCACCGGCAGTGAAATTGCGTGCTTCCAGAAGCGCAACGGCAAGGGCATCGCCAAGTGCCAGCTGCATCAATGTGGAGGTGGTAGGCGCAAGACCGAGCGGGCAGGCTTCCTGTTCATTGGGAACCAGAAGCACGATATCGGCTGCCTTCGCCAGCGATGCACTCTCCGAACAGGTAAGTGCAATCAGCGGGATGGAGAAACGGCGCGAATAGTTGATGATGCTACGCAGCTCTGAACTTTCACCGCCTTTGGAGATCGCCAGCACCACATCATCGCCGCCGATCATGCCCAGATCGCCATGGTTGGCCTCTGCCGCATGCACGAAAAATGCAGGCGTTCCGGTGGAGGCGAAGGTGGCCGCGAGCTTGGCGCCTATGTGGCCGCTTTTACCAACACCGGTGATGATGAGGCGGCCATTAGACTGGCCGATCGTCTCGATCGCCTTGCAGAAAGGTTCGGAAAGCCCGTTTTTGAGGGCCTCTTCAAGAGCGGCAAGGCCAGCCCTCTCCATCGAAATCGTCCGCACGGCGGATTCAATCGCATTGTCTTCAACCAGTTTCACGGCTCTCGTAATCATGGCCGACTGTTACTATTTCAACTGGAATAAGTCCACTCTACAGCCGAAAATTGCCGCTCTTTAGTGACGCAGGTTCGGCGGAGAAATCTCCTCCATCGTTCCCATCCGCTTGAAAGGGATGTTCTCTTCATCGACCAAATATCGCCCGACTGTCCTAATCCACGAGATAGAGCCGTCATCACGGCGCACAGCATATTCCTGATGGTAAAAGCTGGCGGCCTTGAGCGTCGTGAGCGCAGTTTCGATCACATGATTGCGATGGCCGATATCCACTTTTTCGAGCATCTGGAAAATGCTGATGCCCTGCATCGCCTGCCGCAAAGGAATGCCCAAGAGTTCAGCGCAGACTTCGTCTAGATAGAATCGGTCATTGGTAATATCCCAGCAATAAAAACCGACCTGCTTGACGTTCAAAACGGGATTCATGAAACGACGCTGTGACACAAAATAAAAATCAATTGGATTGCTAAAATAAAACGGATGAGTTCCACCCAATCATAGGGCGATTCCGTATCAAAATGAAACGTTTAAATCTGATCATATTCGAAATATTGGGCATCTCGGCAAATTTTCTTCAGTCGCGGTGCCGAAGCGGCCAGATCGAACTAGGAAGCCCCCCAGCTTTGCCGCAGCCACAGATGTGGTGAAATCCGGGAGGTCTTTATCAACTGTTAACCATAAAAATCCTATTGTTAAAGCGATATTAAAACTTGCGTCGCGTGTCTGGTCTCTGGGTCGTCCACTTCATCCGTCTGCCGCTCATTCGGCTTCAGGAAATGCTGAGACGAACTTTCGATCCGACATCGGCCAAATGCGCCGGGTGAAGAGGAATGATTGTGAAGGGCACCGCCACACGTCTGCCGACGTCGCGGAAAGCAGCAACCCTGCTGCTGCTTGCCTGTACGCTTCTCTACACCCCGGGAACTGTTTTCGCGCAAACAGCGGCCACGCGGCTGCCGGTCGCAGTTCCATCCGGCGATGCAACGCCGACAGAGAACCCCACAACGACAACTGAAAACGAGGCAAGCATGGTGCGAGCAGCACCGCAACAGCAACTATGGCGCCCCTCGAATAATCCGGGCGACCCGATTTCCGAACAGCGGGAAGAAGCGGGCCAGCCTTATGCCGACGCGGAAAACCCATATGAGCCAACGGTAGACGGCGGTGAAAACCCGCAAAGAGCCACCGAACCCGGACAAACCCCCGGTATCCGGCTCGGTACATTCCTGCTGCGGCCTTCGATCAGCCAGACGATCAATACGGAAAAGCAGACGAACACCGGCGGCCCTTCCAGACGTAACTACCTAACGACAGGTATTCGCGGCACACTAACCAGCGACTGGTCCCGCCATGCGCTGACTGTAACAGGCGATGGAGCCTGGGAGAAAAATTTCGGCAGCAAGAATGGTGAAGAGCCGAGGGCGCGGATAGAAGCCGATCTGCGCCTCGATCTCGGCGAAGAAACGACGGCTAATCTCAAGGCGGGTTACGAATTCAGTCGTGAAGGCACTACGGACCCCAACGCTTTGACTGGCGCTGCCGTGCAGGGCGGAGAACACCGTTTCACGACCGGCGCATCGATCCAACGGGATTTCGGCAAGCTGCGCGGGCTAGCGGCGCTCGATCTGTCGCGTACGGTCTACACGGATGCAAAGGGCATAAACGGCCAGCCGATCAGTCTTAGCGATCGCGACCAGAACGGCGCGAACCTGCGCGGCCGTATCGGCTACGAATTGTCACCGGCCCTGATCCCGTTCCTCGAATTGAACGCGGGAACGACCAAATATGACAGGCGCCTGGACAATACCGGTTACGCACGGTCCTCGAATTCCTACGGCGCCAAAATTGGAGCCGAGGTCGATCTTGGCGAGAAGACCCGCGGCGAGGCCGCCATCGGCTATCTACGTAAACAATATGACGACGACCGCATCGCTTCCATCGGCGCGCTGACACTGGACGGCGAACTGAACTGGTCGCCGCAGCGCGGCACCAACGTCAATCTTGGCCTGCGCACGACGATAGAGGATTTCGCCGGCGGACCACAGGGCGGCTGGATTTCCTATCGGCTGGATGCCGGGCTGACCCATGAATTGCGCAGCAATCTGGTCGCGCGGCTGACCGGGCAGATCGTGCACCGGACATTTCCCTCCTCCGATATCGAGGATGCCGTGGAATACACCGCAGGCGCTGGCTTGACCTGGGGGCTGAACCGCTATCTCGATCTGACGGCGGACGTTAGTTATCAGTGGACGCCAATTTATGACAGCAACGAACTGCGCGTCGGCGCGGGGCTTGTCCTGAAACGATAACGTTGCCCCAAACAGAAATCCCGGCGCGAAGGCCGGGATCCCGTTGTCCAGTTGGTAAATTACTTCAGTCCGTCGATAAGAGCCTTGATCGGCTCCTCGATTGCGGGGCGGATGTCAGCGCGTTCGAGCGCGAAAGCAACGTTGGCAAGAATGAAACCGTCCTTGGCGCCGCAATCGAACGTCTGCCCGCGGAAATGATAGCCAGCGAATTCCTGGGACTTGGCAAGCGTCAACATGCCGTCCGTCAGCTGGATTTCGTTGCCGGCGCCCCGTTCCTGATTTTCCAGAATGTCGAAAATCTCAGGCTGAAGGATGTAGCGACCGTTGATGTAGAAATTCGAAGGTGCCGTACCCTTGGCAGGCTTCTCGACCATTTCAGTGATCTTGAAACCCTCGCCCACGGCGTTACCCACGCCGACGATGCCGTATTTATGCGTCTGATCGGGAGCGCATTCCTGCACCGCGATGACGTTGCCGGCGGTCTGGTCATAAAGTTCGACCATGCCCTTGAGGCAGCTTTTCTGTGAATGCATGATCATATCAGGCAGCAGCACGGCGAAAGGTTCGTCGCCGACGATATCACGCGCACACCAGACCGCATGGCCAAGACCAAGCGGCACCTGCTGACGCGTGAAGCTTGCCGTGCCCGCCTTGGGCAGAAGGCCGGCCAGCAATGTAAGCTCGGCATTCTTGTTGCGCTCGCGCAGCATTTGTTCGAGTTCAAATTGAATATCAAAATAATCTTCAATCACCGCCTTGCCGCGGCCGGTGACAAATACAAAATGCTCGATGCCCGCTTCCGCCGCCTCGTCGACGACGTATTGAATGACCGGCTTGTCAACGACAGTGAGCATTTCTTTCGGAACCGCCTTGGTTGCGGGCAGGAAACGCGTACCCAGACCTGCGACCGGAAATACGGCCTTCCGAATTTTCTTATGTTCTACCACATATCCCTCCTGAGAGATAAAACTTGATCACAATCCCCGCACAGTGTTGTTATTTCAAAAATAACAACGTTTTGTAAAGGGTGACGCTACCATCTATTAATGGTAAAGAATTTGTTGACATTCTTTTGTTATGCATGACGACGCCCGATGCGTTTTCGCAATCGAAATGATATTCGAGAGAACGAAAGACTGACGATGACAAAGATGATCCTTTCAAATGTCCGCAAATTCGGCTGCATGATGGTTGCAGGTCTGGCGATCTCGCTGGCCCCCGTCTCGGCCCGGGCCGATGCTGGGTTCAAGCAGTGGATCAACCAGTTCTACGCAACAGCCGCGAAAGAAGGCATTAGCAAGGCGACCTACCAGAAAGCCTTTGCTGGTGTCAGCGAGCCGGATCCGGATGCGCTGCGCAAGGCGACCTTCCAGCCGGAATTCACCACCCAGATCTGGGATTATCTCGATTCCCGCGTCAACCCCTATACGGTGCGCATCGGCCGCGAGATGAAGATGAAGCACGCGACGACGCTCAACTGGATCGAGCGCAACTTCAACGTCGACAAACATATCATTCTCGCCATCTGGTCGATGGAATCGAATTACGGCGCGGTTCTCGAAAAGCCGGAGCGCCTGCACAATATTCCGCAGGCACTGGCCACGCTCGCCTATTCCGACCCCAAACGCGCCAAGTTCGCGCGCACGCAATTGATCGCCGCACTCAAAATCCTGCAGGCAGGCGATGTCACGCCCAAGCAGCTGACGGGTTCCTGGGCGGGGGCAATGGGCCATACCCAGTTCATTCCGACCAGCTACCTGCTCTATGCTGTCGATGCGGACGGCAACGGTAAGCGCGACATCTGGCACTCGGTTCCGGACGCGCTGGCGACGGCCGCCAATCTACTCGCCAAGAATGGCTGGGAACCCGGCCGGACCTGGGGTTACGAAACAGCCGTGCCGCGTGGCGGCGCCCGTTATGAGGGGCAGACGAAGTCCATTGCGGAATGGACCAAGCTTGGCTTTGCCCGCCCGAACGGCAAGAATTTCACCCGCGGCTCCGATCGCGCCATGCTGAAACTGCAGGGTGGGGCAAATGGTCCAGGTTTCCTGATGATGAAAAACTTCTTCACCATCAAGAAATACAACGCATCCGACAGCTATGCGCTGGCCGTTGGCCTGCTTGCTGACGAGATCGCCGGTTATGGCGGCATGCAGCAGAAATGGCCGCGTCCGGACGGCACGCTGGATATTCGTGAAAAATTCGAACTCCAGACCCGCATGAAGGAACTTGGCTATTACGATGGCGAAGTCGATGGCAATTTCGGCTCCGGCTCGAAGGCGGCGATCAGCGCCATCCAGTCGCGCATGGGCCTCGAAACCGACGGTCAGCCGTCGCAGCGATTGCTGAGAGCACTGCGGAATTGATAATATGCCGGTGAATTCGGCGGCGGTCTTCAACGCCGCCGAAGCATCCGGAAGGATCGATGTCATGAGTAGGAAACCTGCGGCGAAAAGCACAAGTACGGGCTGGCGCATCTGCGCCATCATTCTTTGTGCTGTCTTGTGCACGCCGCTTGTCCCTTCGCAAACCTTCGCCCAGGAACAGCGACGCACCCTTTTCGAAATGCTGTTTGGCCGGCCCGTGGGCCGGGAGGACACGCCCGGCCGCGAATACCAGCCCCGCAGTCGCCGGGATTTCCCGGCTGCCCCGCGTGAAAAATCAGTCACCCGTCCGCAACCCGCAAGAAAAGCGCCTTCGGTGGTTCAAATGCGAACCATAAAACCGGAGCCGACCGCCAAGCTT
Source organism: Agrobacterium tumefaciens (assembly GCF_013318015.2). Lineage (NCBI taxonomy): Bacteria > Pseudomonadati > Pseudomonadota > Alphaproteobacteria > Hyphomicrobiales > Rhizobiaceae > Agrobacterium > Agrobacterium tumefaciens. Next base: position 997,675 of record NZ_CP115842.1, read on the forward strand.
GAAAATGCCAGGCGTGTTCTGGTCGTCGGTGATTTTCTGGCCGGTGGCATGGGGGAAGAATTGGTCAATGCCTTCGCCAGCTCTCCGGGAATTTCGGTCGATGTGCGCGCGAATGGTTCTTCGGGCCTCGTACGCACGGATTATTACGACTGGTTCGCCAATCTGCCGCAGTTCATAACCGAAACAAATCCCGCCACCATCGTCATCATGATGGGATCGAACGATCGCCAGCAGATGCAGATCGGCGATACCAGGGAAAAATTTGGCACCGATGTCTGGTTCAAGGAATATGAGCGGCGGATCGATGAACTTCTGACCCTTGCCGGCCGCCCGAAGGTGCCGCTGCTGTGGGTTGGCCTGCCGGCCTTCCAGTCAACCTCACTCTCGGCCGATCTCGTCGGCTTCAACCGGCTTTATCGCAGCCATATCGAAAAATACGGCGGCGAATTCGTCGATGTCTGGGACGGCTTTGTCGACGAGGCCGGTAAATTTGTCATCACCGGCTACGACATGAACGGGCAGCAGGCCCGTCTGCGTGAGGCAGATGGCGTCGGCATGACGCAGGCCGGCAAACGCAAGCTTGCTTTTTACGTCGAGAAATTCGTGCGCAGGCACCTCGACAGCGCCGGACCGGACCTCGTGAAACTGGACGGCAGCAATTTGCCTGCACTCACCTCCCTGCCCGCGCTTGGCATCGACGCGGGACAGGTGCGCACCCAGCCGATCAGCCTGACCGATCCGAACCTCGATGGCGGTGACAAGCTGCTTGGCGATGTCCCTTCGACGGCCGTATCGGCACGTGTCTCGGTGGTGGAATCGCCACGCGAACGGCTGACCAAGCGGGGCGAGATGGCCGATGCACCGGCGGGTCGTATCGATGACTACCGGATTGTCCCGGATACTGCTCAGGCCAGACAGTAGCCACTTCTCCGCCGTCGCTACGGCTCGAACCGGCGTAATGTTGAGGCAACCCGGCAATGGCAGGATAAATTCAGCTTTGCAGCAAATGCGGGGTCGGCCAATTGCCCTCCCCTGCCCGCGTCTTACTGCACGGTGATATTTATCCGATGCCCCCGCGCCCCTTCCTCTCCGGGAAGGCGTACGCCAGACACTGCCGAGAACAATTCATGCGCCTGCTGCTTGTTGAAGACGAACGCGAAATGGCAGCAGCCCTTTCCGCCGCCCTGCACCGGTTCGATATCATCGTGGACAATGTCGGCACGCTCGATCTTGCCCGGCATGCGATCATGGACGGTGTTCACGATCTTGTCGTACTCGACCGGCAATTGCCCGATGGCGATGGCATCCAGCTTATAGAAGATCTGCGTCTGCTTCCCGTCACACCGCCCGTCATCGTGCTGACAGCGCAAGGCACGCTTGCGGATCGGGTGAACGGCCTGAACCTTGGTGCGGACGATTATCTGGCCAAGCCCTTCGCTGTCGAGGAACTCCTTGCTCGCATCCGCGCCCTGATGCGCCGGCCAGCCGGCAGCGTGACGATGACGGCGAAACTGGGCAAGCTGGAATTTTGCTTCGAAACCCGCGAAGTCCGCATCAAGGGAGAGTTTATTCCCCTGACCAGACGCGAATTGCTGATCCTTGAAGCCCTGTTGCGTCGGCAGGGCAGAACGGTGCTGCGATCGGTACTGGAAGAGGCGGTTTATAATTTCGACGATGAAATCCAGTCGAATGCGCTTGATTCCCATATCTCCCGTCTGCGCCGCAAATTGCAGGCAGCGGATGCGGGTCTGGAGGTTCACGGTATTCGCGGCGTCGGTTATCTGCTGAGGGCGGCCTCATGAAATCGGCCGGAAGGAAATCGCTCAAGCGACGCCTGACCATTCAATTGCTGCTTTTCCAGATCGGCAGCCTTTTCATCGTCACTGCCGCCTTCGTCGCTTACCTGTCCAGCGGCGCTTCGGGCAGCGCCCTTCTCAGCCCGGCAGCGGCCCAGATTACAGCCAATGCCATCATGCGTGACAAGGATGGCCGGCTGATGCTTGACGAAACAAATGAATTTGTCGAGCTGCGCGACAGCATGCCCGGTTTCTGGTTCGTTGCAGTCAGCGAGAAAGGTGAGATCGTGCAGGGTGGGCCGGTGCCTGAGGCCTTTAGCAACATGGATCAACAGCTTAGCGACGTCAAAGTGTCGGACGTACGCGATGCGGCATTGTCCTACTCCTATCTTGCTGTCTTGCGAATCGCCGTCGTGCGTCGTGCATCGGGACCGGCGGGCGAATTCGTTATGGTCGGCAAGGGCGGAGCCTTCAGTATGGCATTCCCGGTCCTGCTGTTCTCCAACATACTGATCATGCCGATCCTCCTTATCATGTCCATTGTGACAATCGTGACCATTCCATGGATCATCCGTCGGGAATTTTTCGCACTTTCCGCAATTGCGCGAACGGCGGAAAGCATCGACATCGACAAGCGCGGATATCGATTGCCGGATGGCGATATTCCATGGGAGGTGCAGCCGCTCGTGCATGCCGTCAACGGCGCGCTGAAACGGCTGGACGATGGTTACGAGCGGCACAAGCGCTTCATTCTCGACGCCGCCCATGAATTGCGGACCCCTGTCGCCATTCTCCAGACCCGTGTCGAAACGTTGCTGGACGGACCGGACCGGAGCCGGATATTAGCCGATGCCAGCCGTCTCGCCGTGCTTGCCGAACAGTTGCTCGATCTGCAACGACTTGGCGGGCAAAAGGCGCCGCTTATTCCACTAGATCTTGTTGGCCTCTGCCGGTCTGTCGTCGCTGATATGGCGCCGCTTGCAATCTCTCAAGGCTACGAACTTTCGTTCGAGCCGGACGAAGAGCCGATCCTCGCCCTTGCCGATGACGCCTCGCTGCAACGCGCCCTGATGAACGTCGTGCAAAACGCCATCGAACATGGCGGCAATCGCGGAACGATCACCATAAAAGTGGGGGCCAACCGCGTGATCGACATATCCGACCAAGGCAACGGAATTCCCGAAGAGGACCGGGAAGCCGTGTTTGACGCATTTCACCGGTTGATACCGAAGGATCGCGGTACCGGGCTCGGTCTCAATCTCGTGCAGGAAATCGTCCGCTACCATGGAGGGGAGATCACCATCAGTGATTCCCCATCCGGCGGCGCCTCCTTCCGTATCAGCCTTCCCTATTGCTGACACGAACCCCGTCTTCGGAAGCACGTAGTGTCATCGCAATTCTCAGGCGCGATATGTTGCCGTCCCCCTGCATGCGACACCTCCATCGCGTTTCGGTTCTCCAGTCAACCGAAAGGCCTGTTGTGAAACACAACAGGCCTTTTTGTTTTCGTTACGACGGCTTGCGCCGCGTCAACTCGCTCAGCGCGGAAGGACGGTTGCGCCCATCAGCTCTTCGTCGATCGCACGTGCGGCCTGACGGCCTTCGCGGATTGCCCAGACCACCAGCGACTGGCCACGGCGAACGTCGCCCGCCGCCCACAGCTTGTCGACCGAGGTCTTGTAGTCCGTTTCGTTGGCGATCACGTTGGTGGAGCCGCGACGATCGGTGTTGAGCGACAGCTTGCCATCCATTTCCTTCAGCACGCTATCGGTGAAAGGACCGGAAAAACCGATGGCGATGAAGGCGAGATCAGCCTTGATGATAAATTCCGTACCGGCAATGGGCTTGCGCCGGTCGTCCACCTGACAGCACTTCACACCCGTCAAAACGCCGTCTTCACCGACGAATTCAAGCGTGGCAACCTGGAACTCGCGAACGGCACCTTCTGCCTGCGAAGAAGAGGTGCGCATTTTCGTTGCCCAGAAGGGCCATACGGCAAGCTTGTCTTCCTTTTCCGGCGGCATCGGGCGGATATCGAGCTGGGTGACTTTAACCGCACCCTGACGGAAGGCCGTGCCGACGCAGTCAGACGCCGTATCGCCACCGCCGACGACGACGACATGCTTGCCGCCGGCGAGGATCGGATCGGCCGGCCAGCCGATGCTGTCGATGTTTTCGCGGCCAACGCGGCGGTTCTGCTGCACGAGATAGGGCATGGCGTCGTAAACGCCATTGAAATCGGCGCCACCGATGCCAGCCGGGCGCGGAGTTTCCGAACCGCCGCAATAAAGAACCGCATCGTGATCAGCCAGAAGCGCTTCGACCGTTACATCCACGCCGACGTTGACGCCGCAATGGAAGGTAACACCTTCACCCTTGATCTGCTCGACACGGCGGTCGATGAAGTTCTTCTCCATCTTGAAATCCGGAATACCGTAACGCAGCAAACCGCCGGGCTTTGATTCACGCTCGTAAACGTGGACCTCATGACCGGCGCGGCCAAGCTGCTGCGCTGCCGCCATGCCGGAAGGACCGGAACCGATGATGGCGACCTTCTTGCCGGTGTGGATCGTCGCCGGCTTCGGCACGATAAAGCCCAGCTCGTAGGCCTTGTCGGCAATCGCCTGCTCCACGGTCTTGATGGCGACCGGTGCATCCTCGAGGTTCAGCGTGCAGGCTTCCTCGCAGGGTGCCGGACAGACGCGGCCGGTGAATTCCGGGAAGTTGTTGGTGGAATGGAGGTTGCGGATCGCCTCTTCCCAATTGTTGTTATAAACCAGATCGTTCCAGTCGGGGATCTGGTTGTGCACGGGACAGCCCGTCGGGCCGTGACAGTAGGGAATGCCGCAATCCATGCAGCGCGCCGCCTGCTTCTGCACCTCGGCATCCGACATCGGAATGGTGAATTCGCGGAAATGGCGGATACGGTCCGATGCGGGCTGATACTTGCCCACCTGCCGGTCGATCTCAAGAAAACCTGTAACCTTGCCCACGTTTATGTCCTCACATCAAAGCGGAGCGCCTGTTAGGCCCCAGTACCAGTAAGCGAAACCGAAAGCCGCCCCCAATACGATGAATTCAAATCCGGTCTCGCCGCTTGTCCAATAGATCACCATGGGAACGGCGACCGCGATCATCAGCGAGACCAGTTGGTGTAGTATCCCCACGCGGCGGATTATTCCGCCGCGACGCCCATACGCATGCGCTCCATTTCCTCAAGCGCACGACGGTATTCGACCGGCATGACCTTGCGGAATTTCGGACGGAACTCGCTCCAGCGGTCGAGTATATCCTTGGCGCGTGCAGAGTTGGTGTAGTGGAAGTGATTGGAAATCAGCTGGTAGAGCCGCTCCTCGTCGTGACGCGTCATGTCCTCGGATACGTCAACGCGTCCCTTGTGCATGAGGTCGCCACCGTGATGGTGCAGCTTCTCGAGCATGTCGTCCTCTTCCGGAACCGGCTCCAGCTCGACCATGGCCATGTTGCAGCGGGTGGCGAAATCGCCCTTCTCGTCGAGAACGTAAGCCACGCCACCGGACATGCCGGCCGCGAAGTTGCGGCCCGTCTCGCCGAGCACCACGACAATACCGCCCGTCATATATTCGCAACCGTGGTCGCCGACACCTTCGACAACCGCGACCGCGCCGGAGTTGCGCACTGCAAAGCGCTCACCCGCAACACCACGGAAATAGCACTCGCCGGTGATGGCGCCGTAAAGAACGGTGTTGCCGACAATGATCGAGTTTTCAGCGACGATACGGGTGTTTTCCGGCGGGCGCACGATGATGCGGCCACCCGAAAGACCCTTGCCGACATAGTCGTTGCCGTCACCCACCAGATCGAAGGTGATGCCGCGAGCGAGAAACGCGCCGAAGGACTGACCAGCCGTGCCGCGCAGCGTCACGTGGATCGTATCGTCCTTCAGACCCTTATGGCCCCAGCGCTTGGCAAGCGCGCCTGACAGCATGGCACCGGCGGAACGGTCGACGTTCTTGATCGGCACTTCGAAAACGACAGGCTCGCGGTTTTCCAGCGACGGTAGCGACTTCTCGATCAGCTTGCGATCGAGAATATCGTCGATCGGGTGCTTCTGACGCTCGGTCCATAAAGTTGCCTCCTTGGGAGCCTCTACCTTGTGGAAGATGCGGCTGAAATCCAGACCCTTGGCCTTCCAGTGCGCCAGCATCTCATCCTTTTCGAGAAGTTCGGAAGCGCCGATGATCTCGTCCAGCTTGGTAACGCCAAGCGAGGCGAGTATTTCGCGCACTTCTTCAGCCACGAAGAAGAAGTAGTTGATGACGTGTTCCGGCGTGCCCTTGAAGCGCTTGCGCAGAACCGGGTCCTGCGTTGCGACGCCGACGGGGCAGGTGTTCAGATGGCACTTGCGCATCATGATGCAGCCCGCAGCAATCAGCGGCGCGGTGGCAAAGCCGAATTCATCCGCACCAAGCAGCGCGCCGATGATGACGTCGCGGCCGGTCTTCAGACCACCATCCACCTGCAGCGCGATGCGCGAACGAAGGCCGTTCAGCACCAGCGTCTGCTGGGTTTCGGCAAGGCCGATTTCCCAAGGCGAACCGGCATGCTTCAGCGACGTCAGCGGCGAAGCACCGGTGCCGCCATCGAAACCGGCGATGGTGATATGGTCGGCGCGCGCCTTGGCGACACCCGCCGCAACCGTGCCAACGCCCACTTCCGACACGAGCTTCACAGAAACATCTGCTTCCGGGTTGACGTTCTTCAGGTCGTAGATCAGCTGCGCCAGATCTTCGATGGAGTAGATATCGTGGTGTGGCGGCGGCGAAATGAGGCCGACGCCCGGCGTGGAGTGACGGGTTTTTGCAACCGTGGCATCCACCTTGTGGCCGGGCAGCTGGCCGCCTTCGCCGGGCTTGGCACCCTGCGCGACCTTGATCTGCAACATGTCGGCATTGACGAGATATTCCGTCGTAACACCAAAGCGGCCGGATGCGATCTGCTTGATGGCGGAACGCTCGGGGTTCGGCTTGCCGTTCAGAAGCGGCATGTAACGGTCGGATTCTTCGCCGCCTTCGCCGGTGTTGGACTTGCCGCCGATGCGGTTCATCGCAATCGCAAGCGTGGTATGCGCCTCGCGGCTGATCGAGCCGAAGGACATGGCGCCAGTCGAGAAGCGCTTGACGATATCGACCGCCGGTTCGACGTCGTCGATGGAAACCGGCTTGCGGCCGAGCGCTTCCGCCGATTTGACCTTGAACAGGCCGCGAATGGTGTTCATGCGCAGCGCCGTCTCATTCACCATGTCGGCAAATTCACGGTAGCGCTCCTGGCTGTTGCCGCGCACGGCGTGTTGCAGCGAGGCGACGGCATCCGGCGTCCAGGCGTGGCTTTCGCCGCGCATGCGATAGGCATATTCGCCGCCGATATCGAGCGTGTTGGCAAGGATCGGATCCTTGCCGAAAGCCGCTGTGTGGCGCGTTACGGTTTCTTCGGCGATCTCGGTCAGACCCACGCCCTCGATGGAGGTGGCGGTGCCGAAGAAATACTTCTCGACGAATTCCGACGACAGGCCGATGGCGTCGAAAATCTGCGCGCCGCAATAGGACTGGTAGGTGGAAATGCCCATCTTGGACATGACCTTGAGGATGCCCTTACCCACCGCCTTGATGTAGCGATAGACGACTTCGTCGTCCGACACTTCCTTCGGGAAGGCGCCGTGCTTGTGCATGTCGAGCAGCGTGTCGAAGGCGAGGTAGGGGTTGATCGCCTCCGCGCCATAGCCAGCGAGCAGACAGAAATGATGGATTTCGCGCGGTTCGCCGGTTTCAACGACGAGGCCGACCGAGGTGCGCAGACCCTTGCGGATCAGGTGGTGATGCACAGCAGCCGTCGCCAGCAGCGCGGGGATCGCAATCCGGTCCGGGCCGAGCTGGCGGTCGGACAGAACGATGATGTTGTAACCACCGCGAACAGCGGATTCAGCCCGCTCGCACAGGCGGTCGAGCATGTCAGGCATGCCTTCGGCGCCGCGCTCCACATCATAGGTGAAGTCGAGCGTCTTGGTATCGAAACGGTCTTCGGTGTGGCCGATGGAGCGGATCTTTTCCAGATCGCCATTGGTGAGGATCGGCTGGCGCACTTCCAGACGCTTGGCACGGGCCGCACCCTCGTGATCGAGAAGGTTCGGGCGTGGGCCAATGAACGAAACGAGGCTCATCACCAGTTCTTCGCGGATCGGATCGATCGGCGGGTTGGTCACCTGCGCGAAGTTCTGCTTGAAATAGGTGTAAAGCAGCTTGGACTTGTCCGACATGGCCGAAATCGGCGTATCGGTACCCATCGAGCCGATGGCTTCCTGGCCCGTTGTTGCCATCGGCGACATCAGGAGCTTGGTATCTTCGCTGGTGTAACCGAAGGCCTGCTGGCGATCGAGCAACGACACGTCACGCCGCAGCGCCCGTGGCTCCACCGGCTTCAGATCCTCAAGAATGAGCTGGGTGCGGTCTAGCCAGGTGCGATAGGGGTGCTTGGCAGCAAGCTCGTGCTTCACGTCCTCGTCGGAAATGATCGAGCCCTTTTCCATGTCGATCAGCAGCATCTTGCCGGGCTGCAAACGCCACTTCTTGATGATGCGTTCTTCCGGAACCGGCAGCGTGCCGGCTTCCGACGCCATGATGACGCGGTCGTCGTCGGTGACGAGATAGCGCGCCGGGCGCAAACCGTTACGGTCGAGGGTTGCGCCGATCTGCTTGCCATCGGTGAAGGCAACGGCGGCCGGGCCGTCCCACGGCTCCATAAGCGCGGCATGATATTCGTAGAAAGCCTTGCGTTCAGCCGACATGGACAAGTTGCCCGACCAGGCTTCCGGGATCAGCATCATCACGGCATGGGCCATGGAGTAACCGCCGCGCACGAGGAATTCGAGCGCGTTGTCGAAGCAGGCGGTGTCCGACTGGCCTTCATAGGAAATCGGCCAGAGCTTGGAGATATCGTCACCGAACAGCGCCGACGAAACAGACGCCTGACGCGCCGCCATCCAGTTCACGTTGCCGCGCAGCGTGTTGATCTCGCCGTTATGGGCGACCATGCGATAGGGATGCGCGAGCTTCCAGGACGGGAAGGTGTTGGTGGAGAAACGCTGGTGCACCAGCGCAACCGCGGATTCGAAACGCGGGTCCGCCAGATCCTTGTAATAGGCCCCAACCTGATAGGCGAGGAACATGCCCTTGTAGACGATGGTGGAGGAGGACAGCGAGACGGGATAGAAATCCTGCGTTTCCTTGCCGCCGCCCTCGTCGTAGATGCGGTTGGAGAGAACCTTGCGGATCAGGAACAGCTTGCGCTCGAAGTCATGATTGGTCGCCGCATCGCGGCCGGCGCCGATGAAAACCTGAACATGGTGCGGTTCGGTGCCAGCGATATCGGGTGCCTTGGAAAGGGAAGAATTGTCGACTGGCACGTCGCGGAAGCCGAGGAACTGCTGTCCCTCCTCGCCGATCACGTCGACAATGACCTTCTTGTAGTGATCGATACGGGACGGATCGCGCGGCATGAAGATGTGGCCAACGGCATATTCGCCAGCTTTCGGCAGCGTCACACCCTGGCTCGCCATTTCCTCGCGGAAAAAGCGGTCGGGGATCTGCACGAGAATGCCCGCACCATCGCCCATCAGCGGATCAGCGCCGACAGCACCGCGATGCGTCAGGTTTTCAAGAATGAACAGGCCGTCCTTGACGATCTGGTGCGACTTCTGACCCTTCATATGGGCAACAAAGCCGACGCCGCAGGCATCGTGCTCATTGCGCGGATCGTAAAGACCCTGCTTTTCCGGCAGGCCGCCCGCGAAACGCCCCTTCGCAGAAACGGGTGCGGCCGCAGCCGCGGTGGGACAGTCTGTGGTCAGGGTTGCGGCGACGTTGTCTGCCTGCAGCTTGTTTGTCATTTTCGTCCCTCCTGCAAAATTACTTGCATGGTTTCATGCGAAGATCCGGCTCGACACGAATTTCGCTTTCCGAAAAATCCGCATTCAATCCGGCTCGACCAAATTTAGGACAGCAAAGCTGTCTCAATTCGAGAGAATTTTGGCAGAAACCCGCGGGTTTAGCAAGGGTGCGAATCCAATTAGTCGCAGTGCCGATTTGCAGCGAAGTTTCGATACTGACCCATTGCGCGAAACTTTCTTGTCACAAAACGCTTCGGGCCGTTGCTTTCATTGCCGGATTTGCCAACCGCGAGGTTAGGTCCTAGAACTTTGCGGATCATCGTCAACGCATTCCCAACACCAGCACAACAGCCATCGGAAAGCTTTCAGAGATGTTTTTTGCCTCAGACAACTGGGCCGGCGCCCACCCTGCCATCAACGAGCGCCTTTCGCGGGAATCCACCCGATTTGCGGCTGCCTATGGCACCAGCGCCCTCGACCTTTCCATAGAAAAGCGCTTCAATGAAATATTCGAACGCGAAGTGGCGGTGTTTTTCGTCGCCACAGGTACGGCGGCCAATTCTCTTTCGCTGGCAAGCATTGCCCGCCCCGGCGGCCTGACCTTCTGTCATTCCGAAGCCCATGTGATCGAGGATGAATGTGGAGCGCCGGATTTCTTCTCCGGCATGCGCATGGTTGCCGTCGAGGGACCGAACGGCAAAATGCTGCCGGAAAATCTGATCGAGCGCATTTCGCGCTATCCGCAGGACGCCGTTCATCACGGACGCGCCGCAGCGGTTACGATGACACAGGCAACCGAGGCCGGTACTGTCTATACGCTCGATGAAATCGACGCGATTGCCAAAATCGCCAAGGAGAACGGCCTGCCGCTGCATATGGACGGCGCGCGCTTTGCCAATGCGCTTGCCGCACTCGGCACCACGCCCGCCGAAATGACCTGGAAACGCGGCGTTGATGTGCTCTCTTTCGGTGGCACGAAAAACGGCTGCTGGTGCGCGGAAGCGATCGTGTTTTTCGACCCCGCGCTCGCCAAAGACTTCGCCTTCCTGCGCAAGCGCACCGCCCAGCTTTTTTCGAAGTCGCGCTTCATCGCCGCACAATTCGAAGCCTATCTGCAGGACGGTCTCTGGTTGGGTCTCGCAAGCCACGCCAATGCCATGGCCAATCGGCTGCGGGCCGGCTTCGCCTCGCTTAACAGTGCCCGTCTGGCATGGCCAACCACTGCAAACGAGGTTTTCGCCATTCTGCCGAAAGCCGCCGCTGAAGCGGCAACGGAGAAAGGCGCGAAGTTCTACGACTGGCTGGTGCCCCGCGATATGCCGGAAAAGGTCGGAAAGGACGAGGTGCTGATCCGCATGGTCACCAGCTTCGCAACGACCGAGGCTGATGTCGACGAATTCCTGTCGATCTGCGCCGCCGTCTGACAAAACATTCGGGGGCGCCGTTTCTTAACGGCGCCCTCAAACCTCCTGCAGCCGGTAGCCGACACCAGTTTCCGTAAGGATATAGCGCGGCTGATCCGGAATTTTTTCGATCTTCTGGCGAAGCTGGCGTACGTAAACGCGCAAATATTGCACGTCGGTCAACTCGTCCCACACATGCTCCAGCAGGAAACGGTGCGTCAGCACCTTGCCCGCATGCTGGACCAGGACCCGCAGAATATCATATTCCTTGGGCGAGAGTTTCACCTCCCGGTCCTCCACCTTGACGATGCGTCTGACGAGATCGACCGAAAGATCGCCGGTATGAAACACCGGTCTCTCACCCTGGCTCTGAAGGCGATGGCGCAGGGCGACACGAATGCGGGCAACAAGCTCGTTCATGCCGAAAGGCTTGGTGATGTAATCGTCGGCACCCAGCTCCAGTGCCTTGACGATACCCGCCTCGTCAGTGCGGCTGGAAAGAATGATGACGGGTAGGGAAAGTCCCTCGCCCCGCCATTTCTCCAGAAGCTCGTGTCCCGACATATCCGGAAGACCGAGATCAAGGACCACGAGATCGGGCTTGTCCTCGTTCATCAACTCCATCGCGACGCGGGCATTCATCGCCTCGCTGACCGCATAGTCCTGCGTCGAGAGACCGACCCGCAAAAGTTTGCGGATCGGCGGTTCATCGTCGACGATCAGAATGCGAACGGCGGAATTGGTCATTGCCGATCTCCTTCAGCCCTAGTCATGATTCAGCACCGGCACTTCGGCGGGAACGGGCAGGCTTATGGTAAATTGCGCGCCCGTGCGACCTGATCTGTTTTCAGCGCGGATAGATCCACCCATGGCCTCGATAAACCCCTTGCAGATGGAGAGCCCGAGGCCGGTCCCGGCCTGCACATGGTCCGCCTTGCGCACACGGTAGAAACTGTCGAACACCCGCTCGGTATCATCAGGGGGAATACCCGGCCCCTCGTCGGCAACGGACAGGAAGACATGTCTGCCCTGCCGCCACCCGCGAATCTGGATTAGGGTTTGTTCGGGCGCGTATTTGGCGGCATTGTCGATCAGATTGAACAGAACCTGCTCAAAAAGCACCGGATCGACCTTCAGCATCGGCAGATCGGAGGGAATGTCCAGAACGATCTCGTGCCTGACAATTATTTTCGCCGCGCGTGAAAGCGCTGTTCCGACCATATCGCCAACAAAGTGCAATCCGTAATTCGGCTCCATCGCGCCCGAACCGATCCTCGTCATATCGAGCAGGTTGGAAATGAAGCGGTTCAGCCGTTCGGATTCCTCGACGATGGTTAGAAGCAGTTCGGTGCGCGCCTCGAGCGGAATGTCGTCGGCGAAATCCTTCAGCGTTCCGGCGGAACCCAGAATGGCGGCGAGTGGCGTTTTCAGGTCGTGGGAGATGGAGGTCAAAAGCGCGGTGCGCAGCCGGTCGGTTTCCGCCGCAAGCCTTGCCCGATCGACATCCGAAACCAGCTGGATGCGCTCGATGGCAAGTGCCGCCTGATCCGCCAGCGCATCGAAAAGCCGCTGCTGCTCAGGTGTGAAAAGCGGGCCAAGCCGGTCGTCGTCCAGCCCCACCACCCCGACGGCGCCGCTGCCGGTGCGCAGCGGCAGATAAAGGCGTTTGGCACCCGGGAGCGTATCGGCGCCCCGGCCTGCAGCCTTGTTATGTTCCCAGGCCCAGTGAGCGGCCGCAATGTCCGCATCCACGAGCGTGTCATCGGGCGGATAGCCCGCCTTGACGGTGATCGAATTGTTTTCGGGCAGAAGCAGGACGACCCTGACTTTCAGCATCGACGCCATCTGGAACGCGGTTGCCCACAATACGTCATCCAGCGTGCCGGTAACCGCGAGTTTTTTGGAAAAAAGGTACAAATCTTCCGTGGTTCGCGCACGCATCCGTGCAGCTGCGGCCTGCCGCTGCACCGCCGCAGTCAGATTTGAGGCGACAAGCGCCACACCGAGATAGAACAGCAGCGCCACAACGCTTTCGGGATCGCGGACAGTCAGGGTATAACGCGGTTCAAGAAAGAAAAAATTGAACGCAAAGGCACCAAGCAGGGAAGCATAAAGGCCAGGCCCCAGCCCTCCGCGCACGGCCGCCGCAAAAACCGCCATCAGGAACACCAGCGCCAGATTTTGAACATCAAGGGCTTGGTCAAGTACGATGCCGGCTACGATTGCCAGTCCGACAAACAGGGTGCTGTTGAGATAGGGCAGTATCGAAAACCGCGATTGAGCCGTTGCCGGCTTCACGGTCTGGACCGGCTTCTCCGCGTTTTTGTCGCCGGAAATGACATGCACGCTGATATCGCCGGCATGGTCTATCAAATCATGCGTCAGCGAACGCTGCAGAATTCTCTGCCACCACGACCTTCTGGGACGGCCGATGATGATGTGGGTGAAGTTATTGGCGTTGGCATAGGATATGATTTCGTGCGTCAGGTCGAGCGCCGGCAGTGTTACTGTCTCGCCGCCCAACTGCTGCGCGAGCCGCATGGTGCCGGCCAGCCGATCCTTCTCCGCCTCCGACAATTGCTGAGAGCGAGGCGTGTCCAGATGCAGTGCCGTCCACGGCGCGCGCAGGCGATCGGCCTGCCTACGGGCATAACGCACCAGACCGGGGCCGTTGCCGCCGTGGTCCAGACAGACCAGAACACGGTCTCCCGCAGCCCACGGCCCGGAGATGGCGTGCGACTGCATGTGGTTGAGCAATTGCTCGTCCACCCGTTGCGCTGTGCGCCGTAGCGCAAGCTCGCGCAGGGCCGTCAGATTGCCGCGCGAAAAATAGTTCTCGATGGCGCGCCGCGCGGTGCGGGGCATATAGACCTTGCCGTCCTGCAGGCGCTTGATCAGATCGTCGGGGGTGATATCGATGATCTCAACATCGTCAGCCCGGTCAATGATGCTGTCCGGCACCGTTTCGCGCACGCGGATACGGGTGATCTGCGCCACCACATCGTTCAGGCTTTCCACATGCTGAATGTTCAATGTCGTATAGACATCGATGCCCTGCGCGAGAATTTCCTGAACATCCATATAGCGCTTGGGATGCCGGCTGCCGGCCGCATTGGTGTGGGCCAGCTCATCGACCAGAACCAGCGCCGGTCGACGGGCGAGAATGGCGTCGAGATCCATCTCGTTCAGCGACTGGCCGCGATAATCAATGTTCCGGCGCGCAATGATCTCGAAACCCTGCACAAGTGTTTCGGTTTCCTTGCGGCCATGCGTTTCCACGACACCGATAATGGTATCGACACCATCTGCGAGTTTTGCCCGGCCAGACATCAGCATTTCATAGGTCTTGCCGACACCGGGAGCTGCGCCCAGAAAAATCTTCAGCCGCCCTCGCGCCTCGCGCCGGGCGTTTTCAAGCAGCGCATCCGGCGATGGTCTGCTCGGCATATCACGATTATCGTCAGGCATTTAACTCACCAGTGGACAAGCTATGGCTTCCAAAGAAGCCATAGCCATTTCAGTTCATGAGCCGGCTGCGTCAAGAGCCATGTTGAGAGCCAGCACATTTACAACGGGCTCGCCCATGAAGCCCAATTCAGGCGCCTCCACATGGGCGTCGACGACGGCGCGCAGTGACGCTTCGTTCATGCCCCTTGCCTTGGCGACACGCGAGACCTGAAAATAGGCGGCCTCAGGCGACACATGCGGGTCAAGACCGCTGCCCGATGCCGTCACCAGATCAATGGGAACCTCGGCTGCCGAATTTTCGGCTTTAGCAGCCTCGTAGTCCTGCTTCACCCGGTCGATAAGCTTTGCGCTCGTCGGTCCCAGGTTGGAGCCGGAAGACGACGCGGCATTGTAGCCGTCGCCGGCAGCTGACGGCCTGCCGTGGAAATATTTCTCGCCGGTGAAGGCCTGCCCTATCAATTGCGACCCGACAACAGTCCCATTCTTCTCGATCAGACTGCCATTTGCCTGGAAGGGAAAGATAGCCTGTGCAAGGCCCGTCATTCCAAGAGGATAGGCAAGGCCGGTGATTGCGGTGGTGGCAAGGATCAGCACCAGTGCGGGACGTAGCTGTTTCAACATTTCCATACTCCTCAGGCGAGACCAAGCGCCGTAATGGCGAGGTCAATGGCCTTGATGCCGATGAAGGGCACGATAATGCCGCCCAGACCATAGATGACCAGATTGCGCGACAGCAGCGCCCCGGCCCCGATCGGGCGGTATTTGACGCCCTTCAGCGAGAGCGGGATGAGCGCGATGATGATGAGCGCGTTGAAGATGATGGCAGACAGGATCGCACTTTGCGGTGTCGAAAGACCCATGACATTCAGCACGCCAAGCTGCGGATAGAAGGCCAGGAACATTGCCGGGATGATGGCGAAATATTTGGCGATGTCGTTGGCGATGGAGAATGTGGTTAGCGCGCCGCGCGTCATCAGCAATTGCTTGCCGATTTCGACGATTTCGATGAGCTTGGTCGGATCGCTGTCGAGATCGACCATGTTGCCAGCCTCGCGCGCTGCGACCGTGCCGGTGTTCATGGCGACACCCACATCGGCCTGCGCCAGTGCGGGCGCATCGTTCGTGCCGTCACCGCACATGGCGACGAGCTTGCCCTTGGCCTGTTCCTCGCGGATAAGCTCCAGCTTGTTTTCCGGGGTCGCCTGGGCGAGGAAATCGTCCACCCCTGCTTCCGCCGCGATGGCAGCGGCCGTCATGGGATTGTCGCCGGTGATCATCACCGTGCGGATGCCCATGCGGCGAAGTTCGGCGAAGCGCTCGCGAATGCCGCCCTTGACGATATCCTTCAGCTGCACGACGCCGAGCAGCTTTCCGTCGCGCACGACGGCAAGCGGTGTGCCGCCTGTCTTGGCTATCTCTTCCGCGATCGTGCGGATGTCGCCCGTTACATCCGTTTCGGTTTTAACGGCAAGCGCCGTATTGCCTTGCTGCGTAACACCGCCATCGACATAGGAAAGAACGGCATCGACAGCCCCCTTGCGAATGGAAGAGCCTTCGAAATCCACACCGCTCATGCGGGTCTGGGCGGTGAAGGGCACGAAAGTGGCGTGCAGTTTCTGCATGTCGCGGGCACGGATGCCGTATTTTTCCTTGGCGAGAACGACGATGGAACGGCCTTCCGGCGTTTCGTCGGCAAGCGATGCAAGCTGCGCCGCATCGGCCAGTTCCTGTTCGGAAACACCGGTGACGGGGCGGAATTCGGTTGCCTGGCGGTTGCCGAGCGTTATCGTGCCGGTCTTGTCGAGCAGCAGCGTGTCGACGTCGCCGGCGGCTTCCACCGCGCGGCCGGACATGGCAAGCACGTTGAAACGCACCAGCCTGTCCATGCCGGCAATGCCGATCGCCGACAAGAGAGCGCCGATGGTCGTCGGGATGAGCGTCACAAACAGCGCCACCAGCACGATGATCGGGATGGAGCCACCGGCATAGGCCGCAAAGCTCGGAATGGTCGCGGTGGCCAGAACGAAGATGAGCGTCATGCCCGCAAGCAGAATGTTGAGCGCGATTTCGTTCGGCGTCTTCTGGCGCTCGGCGCCTTCAACGAGCGAAATCATCCGGTCGAGGAAGGTGGAGCCGGCAGCAGCGGTGATGCGAACCCTTATCCAGTCCGACAGCACCTGCGTACCACCGGTGACAGCCGAGCGATCGCCGCCGGATTCGCGGATAACAGGGGCGGATTCGCCCGTTATTGCCGCTTCATTGACTGAGGCAACACCTTCGATGACTTCACCGTCGGACGGAATGATGTCGCCAGCCTCGACGAGAACGACATCGTTCACCTTGAGGCCAGCGCCGGCTACCATCGTATATTGGCTACGATCATCACCGGTCAGAAGTTTCGCCTGGGTTTCCGTGCGGGTTTTCCGCAGCGAATCCGCCTGCGCCTTGCCGCGCCCTTCGGCTACGGCCTCGGCGAAATTGGCGAAGAGAACGGTGAACCAAAGCCATAGATTGATCTGGAAGGAAAAGCCGAGATTTGCATTGCCGATGATGAGATCGCGAACGAACAGCACGGTAGTCAGCACCGATACCGTTGCCACGACAAACATGACCGGATTGCGCGCAAGCGTGCGCGGATTGAGCTTTTTGAATGCGTCGGCAATTGCCGGAACGAGAATGCGAGAATCAAGGATGCTCGCTTGTTTGGACTGGCTCATGAAGAGACTCCAGCGTTTGAAACAGGGCGACCGATGAGGGTCGATCAGCCCGTGAGAACTTCGAGAGCGCAGACGGCGGCGAACAGAGCCGCCATCATTGCAAGAATGAGATTGGATGCGCACCAGCCGCCCGGGCCGGCGCTCCCGTGAACAGGAGCGCCAGTGCGGACAGGAAGGGTGCGGTTACGTCGGGGAGTATCCTTCGTCATGGCACCACCTCAAAATACCTGGCCGGTGGCCATGACCAGATGTTCCACGACCGGACCAAGCGCCAGGGCCGGCAGGAAGGTGAGGCCACCGACGACCACGATCGTGCCGACGAGCAGACCGACGAAGAGCGGGCCGTCCGTGGGGAAGGTGCCGGCTGATGCCGGAACGGTCTTTTTGGTAACCAGCGAGCCGGCAATCGCCAACGCCGGGATGATCACCAGAAAACGTCCCATCAACATGCCAAAACCAAGCGTGATGTTGTACCAGGTCGTGTTGCCCGTGAGGCCGCCGAAGGCAGAGCCGTTATTGGCAGCAGCCGAGGTATAGGCATAAAGAATCTCGGAGAACCCGTGCGGTCCGGCTGTGCCGACCGACGCGACCGCCGAGGGCAGGATGGTGGCGGTGGCTGTGAAAACCAGCATGGCGAGCGGCAGGCAGAGAATGGCCAGAACCGCCATCTTCATCTCCTTGGCCTCTATCTTCTTGCCGAGATACTCCGGCGTGCGCCCGACCATCAGCCCCGCCACGAAAATGGCGATGATGATGAAGAGAAGAATGCCATAGAAACCCGCGCCAACGCCGCCGACGATTACCTCACCCAGTTGCATGTTGATGAGCGGAATGAGACCACCGAGCGCCGTGAAGCTGCCATGCATGGCGTTGACCGCACCGCAGGAGGCAGCGGTGGTGATGACCGCAAAGAGCGACGAGAGTGCCACGCCGAAGCGAGCTTCCTTGCCTTCCATGTTGCTTCCGGCAAGGCCGAAGCTGTGCATAAGCGGATTTCCGGCCGCTTCCGCCCAATAGGTCACTGCAACACCGGCGATGAACAGAACACCCATGGCAGCAAGGATTGCCCAGCCCTGACGGGTGTTGCCGACCATACGGCCGAAGACGTTGGTGAAGGCAGCACCGATCGCGAAGATCGACACCATCTGGATCATGTTGGAGATGGCATCAGGGTTTTCGAACGGATGCGCGGAATTGGCATTGAAGAAACCGCCGCCATTGGTGCCGAGCATCTTGATCGCCAGCTGCGACGCTACCGGGCCGACTGCGATCGTCTGCCGCGCGCCTTCAAGCGTCTGGGCACCGACATAAGCGCCAAGCGTCTGCGGCACGCCGAGCCATACGTAAACCAGGGTAAGCACGATACAGGCAGGCAGCAGGATGTAGAGCGTCGAGCGCACCATATCCACCCAGAAATTGCCGATGGCCTTGCCGGAAGCGCGCGCGAAGGCGCGGATTAGCCCGATTGCAATCGCCATGCCCGTCGCGGCAGAAACAAAGTTCTGCACGGTGAAACCAGCCATCTGGGTCAGATAGGACATGGTGCTTTCGCCACCATAATTCTGCCAGTTGGTATTGGTGACGAAGCTGACTGCCGTGTTGAAAGACAGTTCCGGCCCGACTGCTGCCATTCCTTCCGGATTATATGGCAACATACCCTGAAAGCGCATCAGGGCGTAGAGCAGGGCAAAACCGAAGAGGTTGAAGAGGAGCATGGAAAACGCATAGGTCGTCCAGTGCTGTTCTTCGCGCTCGCTTGTCCCGGCAAGGGCATAAAGGCCGCGCTCGACGGGTGCGAGAACCGGCGAAAGCAGGGTGCGTTCGCCATTGAAGACTCGCGCCATATAGAAGCCGAGAGGCTTCACCAGCGCGACAACGATCCCGCAGAAAAGCAGGATCTGAAACCATCCATTGAGGGTCATGGTATTGAACTTTCAATAGCCGCCGCTTCCCGATCAGAAGCGTTCGGGGCGAATGAGAGCATAGGTGAGGTAGGCGGCGATAAAGACGGTGACGGCACCGCTCAAAACATAATCGAATAACATCTCGACCTCCGCCTAAAGCCGGTCGCAGGCGCGCGTATAGGCAAAGCAAAGCGCGAAAAACACCGTGGCTGCACCGATCAGAATAACGTCCATCATCGATGGGACTCCTTTTTTAACCGAGGAGCCGGACAGGAAGAAAAGCGCCGTCATGTGGGACGTCGCTTTTCATTCTTTCTGGCTGGGAAGAAACACCATCCCTTCCCGCACAGAAGAATGCACCCGAACCGCATAAAGGTTCGAGACGGCGGCAGATGGAATAAAATAGGAATCTCATAGGAATTTCGATGCCCGCCAATGCGGGCATTGCAGCCGATGCTTAAGAGAGCGAGCCGTCTTTGAACGCGGAAACGATCTTTTCCGCCGGGCTGTTGGCGGCAATCAGCGCCGCAAGCAGTATACGCGCCTGTCCGGGGCGCAGCGTTGACGAATGGATGGCACCGGCCGCGACCAGATCGTGACCACCGCCGCCACCGCCGTAACTCGCCACCAGCAGTCCTTCCGGGACCCTGCTGGAGACGACGACGGGAACGCCTCGCTCGGCACAGCGCTTCACCGCCACAGCGATGCCCGGATTGGCGTTGCCGGAGCCAAGTGCGGCAAGCACGATCCCATCCGCACCGGCCTGCAGGCTTGCCTCGATATGGGCGGCATCACAACCGGGATAAATGGCAACGATATCAACCCGCAGATCGGCGAGGGGCGCAGCAAGCTCCAGCGCTGCGGCATGGGCCGCCGGCCGCGCAGAGCGGAACGCATCCGCCGCATCCGCGCTCAGCTTGTACAGCCCCCATGCCGGCAGACATCTGCCGCCGAAGGATAAAAGCACGCCGCGTTCGGCATTCGTCTGATCAAGCGCCGTTTCTATGGCCGCGGCCAGATTGGACGGCCCGTCCGCATTCGGATGGTCGGCCGTAAACTGTGCGCCGGTGAAGACAACCGGCTTGGTGGTGGCATGCTGCAAATGCACGAGCAGCGAGGATTCTTCCATCGCATCGGTTCCATGCAGAACGACGACACCGGTGACAGCGGGATCATTGAGCTCCACGCCTACCGCATCGCTGATGCGCTGCATGTCGGCCAATGTCAGGCTGGAGGAATCCTTCGCCATCAGATCGACCGGCTTCAGCCTCGCGTTGATTTGCGGAACCAGTGCAAGCAGGTCTTCACCCGAAAGGCTTGGTGTGCTGGCGCCATCGGCGCCGCGCCTGCTGGCGATGGTACCACCGGTGGCGATGACCGCCACCAATGGAGCTTCACCATGCCCGCTCAATGCGACGCTCCCGCGCCTGCACGTTCGCCGGCCAGACGGTGGATACGGTCGCGCAGCATATACCAGCCGATGACCAGCGCCGGGATGATGACCAGCAGCGAAGCGATGGTCCACGAGCCGACAGGGTAATCAAAAGCCATCAGCACCAGCACGCCGAACAGGAAGACGAGTGTGAGAATGCCAGTGTAAGGCGCACCGAACATGCGGAAATCCGGGCGGGCGAGTTCGCCGCGCCTGGAAAGCTGCCACAGTTTGAGCTGGCAGAGCACGATGACGGCCCATGCGCAGATGATGCCGAGCGCCGACAGGTTGAGTGCAATTTCGAAGGCCGCAGCTGGCACGACGGCGTTCAGCGCCACACCGAGAACGGTGACGGCGGCGGTCACCGCAATACCGCCATAGGGCACGCCGGCCTTGTTCATCTTTGCCAGCGCTGCCGGCGCCGATCCAGAGACCGCCATCGAATGAAGAATACGGCCGGTAGAATAAAGCCCGGCATTGAGCGAAGACAGCACGGCGGTTAGCACCACAAGGTTCATGATCACATCCGCACCCTGAACACCGATGGAACCGAAGAAGGTAACGAAGGGGCTCTCGCCAGCCTTATAGGCGGTATAAGGCAGAAGCAGCGTGAACAGCAATACCGAGCCGACATAAAACACCACGAGGCGCAGCACCACGGCGCGGATGGCGCGGGGCATGACTTTGCGAGGGTCTTCGGTTTCCCCTGCCGCCGTGCCGATCAGTTCGATCGAGGCGTAAGCGAACACTACCCCCTGAATGATGACGAAGGCAGGAAGAATGCCGTTCGGGAAGAAGCCGCCATTGTCGGTGATAATGCTGAAGCCTGTCACATGCCCTTCAATGGGCGTGCCAAAGATGACGAAATAGACGCCAACGACGAGGAAGATCGCAAGCGCCAGCACCTTGATCAGGCTGAACCAGAACTCAAGCTCGCCAAAAACCTTCACCGACAGCATGTTCATCGCCAGCACAACCAGAAGTGCCGTCAACGCAAACACCCATTGGTCGATGCCCGCCAGCCAGGGGACGTAGTGCTTGAAGAAGTTCATATAGAGCGCAACGGCGGTCACATCGGCCACCGAGGTCATTGCCCAGTTCAACCAATACATCCAGCCGGCAAAGAAAGCCATCTTCTCGCCATAGAACTCGCGGGCATAGGACACGAACGAGCCGGAACTCGGGCGATGCATGATAAGTTCGCCAAGTGCACGCAGCACCAGAAACGCAAAGAAGCCGCAAAGCGCATAAACAAACACCAGCGCCGGACCGGCCTGCGCCAGCCGTCCACCGGCGCCCAGGAACAGCCCGGTGCCAATTGCGCCACCAATCGCGATCATCTGGATCTGACGCGGTTTAAGTGCCTTGTGGTATCCGAGGTCTTCTTCCGTGAAGACCTCGCGTTCGGCAGGTGCCGTTTTTACAGATTTCATTGATATTTCTCCTCCCAATGAATTTGCTTTGCAGTCGGCGATACGCCGGAAATCAAAATTGGAACTGGCATGCTCGGCGCTGGATACAGCGCCAGCAAGCTCATGCATCGCTGTAAAGCTGCATGACAGATTTTTGCCCTCATAATTGCAGAGAATGCCGTTCGTCAAGGGGATCGAAGCATTATTGACCTTCGTACGGCGAAGGATTAAGGTCGAAAAATCTGTAAGACAGCTTTACAGATTTTGGTAACGCTTTGAGCTATTGGAGGAAAAAGTGGGCGTGACGCGCATGGAGCATGATTTGCTCGGAACGAAGGAAATTCCGGCAGATGTTTATTGGGGCGTGCACACGGCACGCGCGGTGGAGAACTTTCAGATCACCGGCGTAACGATCGGCCACAACCCCTATCTCGTCAGGGGACTTGCCTATGTGAAGGAGGCCGCCGCCCTCGCCAATCACGAGCTTGGCTTGCTTGACCAGGAGCGGATGGAAGCAATCGTCAGAGCCTGCCGCGAAATTCGTGAGGGTGCGCTTCACGAGCAGTTCGTCGTGGACGAAATTCAGGGCGGTGCTGGCACTTCCACCAACATGAACGCCAACGAGGTCATCGCCAACCGGGCACTTGAACTGCTCGGCCACGCGAAAGGCGATTATGCCCACCTTCACCCCAACGACCACGTCAATCTCAGCCAGTCCACCAACGATGCTTATCCGACGGCGGTCAATGTAGGAATGATCGAAGCGATCGACGATCTCGCGGCTTCGATGGGTGTGCTGAAAGACGCGTTCGATCGCAAGGCACAGGAGTTTTCCGGCTTCATCAAGCTGGGACGGACGCAATTGCAGGATGCCGTGCCGATGACGCTCGGTCAGGAGTTCCGCACTTTCGTGGTGATGCTGGACGAGGATCAGGCCCGCCTCATCGAATCCGCAGCCCTGCTGCACGAGATCAATCTCGGCGCCACCGCCATCGGCACCGGGCTCAATGCACCGCGCGGTTATGCGGCGCTTGCCTGCCAGCATCTGGCGCGGTTGACCGGACGCCCGCTGGTGACGGCCGCCGACCTGATCGAAGCGACGCAGGACCCCGGCGCATTTGTGCATCTGTCCGGCGTGTTGAAACGTGTCGCCGTCAAACTGTCAAAAACCTGCAACGACCTTCGCCTGCTCTCTTCCGGCCCGCGCGCCGGCATCGGCGAAATCACCCTGCCCTCCGTTCAGGCGGGGTCCAGCATCATGCCGGGCAAGATCAATCCGGTCATTCCCGAAATGGTCAATCAGGTGGCTTATGCGGTAATCGGCAACGACATCACCATCACAATGGCCGCCGAAGCCGGGCAGCTACAGCTGAACGCCTTCGAGCCGATCATGGTGCGTGCCCTTTCCCAGAGCATCAGCCAGCTGAGCGCCGCTTGCCGGACTTTGGCGGCACGTTGTGTCGATGGCATCGTCGCCAATCCCGCCATCATGGCACAGCGTGTGGAGGAATCGATCGGTCTCGCAACCGCGCTTAACCCGCTGATCGGATACTATGCAGCAACTGACGTCGCAAGGGAGGCGCTGGCCAGCGGCCGCACCGTCCCGCAGGTGGTGCTGGAGCGCGGCTATCTGACGGAGGAGCAACTTCATCAGGCACTGAGCCCCCGCCACCTCGCCAACCTACCCGCGCTTACGGGTGTCGAGCCCGATCTTCTCCAATAATGGTCGTTACCACCTGCTTCACCTGACCCAGGTGAAGCTCCATCGCTTCGCGCGCATCGGGGGACGAACCCCGCCGGATCGCCTCGACGATCCGGCGGTGCTCCAAATTCGATGCAACGCGCCGGCCAGCCATCAGGTTGACCATCTCGGACTGTTGGGAAAGAGCCTCGCGCGCATCGGCCACAACCTTGGCGAACAGTGCATTGGACGAGGCTTCCGCAATGGCGCAATGAAATTGCCCGTCCAGCAGCACCCACGGATGCGGCCTTTCCTCAGCCTCCATCCTGTCGCAGAGTTCGAGCAGGGTCTCTAGTTGGGCATCCGTGCGCCGTAGCGCCGCCCAACCGGCCGCCGGCACCTCAATGAAGGGGCGTGCCTCGATCAGGTCACGGGCGGAATATGCTCCGTAACTCAATTCAGCAGGCGGTGTGGCGGTCATTACATAGGTGCCGCTACCCGTGCGCGTCTGCGTCAACCCCAGAGTCTGGAGAGATCGCAACGCCTCGCGCACGATCGGCCGGCTGACACCATATCTTTCCGCCAGATGGGCTTCGGAGGGCAGCCGGGTTCCGACCACGAGCTGACCAGAGGTGATGGCCGAACGGATATCTTCGAACACCACTTCTGCGGCATTCTTGCGATTGATCGGCTTTGCGTCCGCAAGCCAATCCGACAACCCGCCCATCCTTGAACCCTCCGGCACCCTTGGTCTGTCAACGACGCAGAAGCAAACGCTTATCTATTGAAGGACAGCGCCGCTCCCGCAGCTAAGCCGATCTTCCTAACACTATCTGCGCCGAAGGAACAACGATGGCGGGCACATTTGCAGAATTTAAGCGGGACAGTGGCTTTGCCGGCGCCACACCCTCGCGATCACGAGGGTGTGGCTGTCTCACAGGAAATTACGTCTTGATTTCCTGTGCTTCCTGCTTGTCATCTTCGCGCGGAATGCGGAACCACGCGACATAGAGTGCCGGAAGGAACAGCAGCGTGAGCGCCGTGCCAACCACGATGCCGCCCATCATGGCATAGGCCATCGGACCCCAGAATATCTCCCGAGATATGGGGATGAGGGCAAGTGTTGCCGCCGCAGCCGTCAGCATGATCGGTCGCATGCGATGCTCGGTCGCCTCGATGACGGCGCGCCAGGCCGAGACCCCCTCGCTTCTGAGATGTTCGATCTGAACGACGAGAATGACCGAGTTTCGGATCAGAATACCGATCAGTGCCAATATGCCGAGAATGGCGACGAAACCCATCGGCGCGTTGGAGAGCAGCAGCGCTGCCACCACGCCGATCAGCGCCGTCGGAGCAACGGCAAAGACAAGAAACAGCCGGCTGAAGCTCTGCAACTGAACCATAAGGATCGTTGCCATCGCAAACAGCATCAGAGGCACCACGGCTACGATTGGCGCCTGCGAATCCGCGCTGGATTCCACCGAGCCTCCTATTTCCACCTTGTACCCCACGGGGAGCGACTTTTCGAAAGCCTCGAGTTTCGGCTTCAACTGCTCCACGATCGTCGCCGGCTGCGTCGGGCCGATGATGGCAGCCTTGACCGTGACTGTCGGAATTCTGTCGCGACGCCAGATGGTCGGCTGTTCCAGCTCGTAGCGGAAATTGGCGATTGCCGACAGCGGCACGGCCTTGCCGTTCGTGGCCGGCAATTGCAGGTTCTGCAATGTTTCGATGGAGCCGCGCTCCGCCAGCTGCGCACGCGCCACCACATTGACGAGGTAGATATCATCCCTGACCTGCGTCACGGTGGAACCCTCGACAATGCTGTTCATTGCATTGGCGATGTCTTCCGAAGAGACACCGAGCTGGCGGGCCTTGTCCTGCAAAACGTCGACCTTGACCACCCGCGTCGGCTCATTCCAGTCCATGACCATGTTGGACAGCAGCCGATGCTCGCCGACGATGCCCGCCAGCTGCTGGCCTAGTTCGCGGACATGCTGGATATCCGGACCGCTCAAGCGATATTGCACCGGCTTTCCGACCGGAGGGCCGATGTCGAGCAATTTCACGAAGGCGTCGGTGCCGGTAAACGTCCGGTTCAGATAGTCCTGCAACTCAGCGCGCACCTTGTCGCGCACATCAAGCCCCTTGGTGACGATGATTGTCTGGCCGAAGGTGACATCAGGCGTCTGCACGTCAAAGGAGAGGATGAAACGTGGTGCGCCTTCACCGACATAGGTCGTCCAGTGGTCGATGTCGGGGTTTTTCGCCAGCGCTTCCTGCTCGAACTGTGCCATCTGCCGGTTGGTTTCGGCAATCGAGCTGTTCTGTGGCAGGTTCCAGTCTACGATCAATTCCACACGGTCAGAAGCCGGGAAGAACTGCTGCTGCACGAGGCTCATGCCGCCAACGGAAAGGGCAAACAACGCAACCGTGAGGATGATCGTAACCCAACGAAAGCGCAGCGCCCGGGCTAGAAGCCAGGAAAAGCCAGAGGCAAAACGGCCCTTCTTCTCATGGTGCGATTTCATCGTCTTGGGCAACATCGCCACGCCAAGCAGTGGCGTGAACACAACCGCGACAATCCACGACACGATCAGCGAAACGGCGATCACCACGAACAGGGTGAATGTGAACTCACCCGCCGCGCTGTTGTTGAGGCCGACGGGAATGAAACCGGCAACGGTGACCAGCGTACCGGTCAGCATCGGGAATGCCGTCGAAGTATAAACATAGGTCGCCGCTTTTCTGAGATCATCGCCGACCTCGAGGCGTGCGACCATCATCTCGACAGCAATCATAGCATCGTCGACGAGAAGCCCGAGCGCGATGATAAGCGCGCCGAGAGAGATGCGTTGCAGCGAAATGCCGGTATATTCCATATAGACGAAGGTGATCGCCAGCACGAGCGGTATGGAGACCGCAACCACCATGCCCGCCCGCAATCCGAGGCTGATGAAGCTGATGACGAGAACGATTGCGATCGCCTCGAACAGCGCCGAAGTGAAGCCGGAGACCGCCTCATCGACCACGGCCGGCTGATCGGACACGCGATGCACATCGACGCCAACAGGCAGGTCCGCCACGATACGCTTCATCTGTGCATCCAGCTCCTCGCCGAAATGCACGAGGTTCGCACCGGTTTTCATGCCTATGGCAAGACCGATGGCCGGTTGCCCGTTAAAGCGGAACAGCGAAGACGGCGGATCGACATAACCGCGCCGGATCGTCGCCACTTCCGTCAGCGGGAAGAACCGGTTGTTGACGCGCAGATTGATGGCGCGAAGGCTGTCTTCCGAGGTGAACTGGCCGCTGACACGCAGCGCAACACGTTCCGGCCCGGCATTGACGAAGCCGGACTGGGTGACAGCATTCTGGGCTTGCAGCGTCTTGATAATCGATTGCTGATCGATGCCCAGCGCTGCGATCTGCCGCGTGGAAAACTCCAGATAGATCGCCTCGTCTTGCGCGCCGATGACATCAACCTTGCCGATATTGTCGACAGTCAGAACCTTGGCACGCGCGTCCTCCACCAGATCGCGCAATTGCCGCTGGCTGAGACCGTCGCTGGTGAAGGCGTAGATATTGCCATAAACATCGCCGAAACGGTCGTTGAAGAACGGGCCGACAACGCCCGAGGGGAAGTCGCCCTTGATGTCGCCGATCATGTTGCGCACGCGCACCCAGGTGGGTTCGACATTCTTGGCTTTGGTTTCCGGCACGAGTTCCACGAAAATCGTCGTCTTGCCAGCGACTGTCTGGCTGCGCAGATAGTCGAGATTGTCGAGTTCCTCGAGCTTCTTCTCGATCCTGTCGGTCACCTGCCTGGCCACTTCCTCCGCCGAAGCGCCGGGCCATTGCGCGCTGATCACCATTGTCTTGATGGTGAAATTCGGATCTTCCTCACGTCCGAGGTTGAGATAGGAGAAAACACCGGCAAGAACGAAGACCAGCATGAAGTACCAGACGAGCGAACGGTGCTCGAGCGCCCAGTCGGAAAGATTGAATTTCTTCACTGATGGACCTCCTGATCGATCCTGATGGCTTGACCATCCTTAAGCTTGTGAACGCCGGCACTGGCGACACGTTCGCCGGGCTTGACGCCGCCGGTGATGCGCACACTGCCGCCTTCAGCGGGCTCGCCCTCTATTTTGACCGGGCGCGAGGTGACCGTGGCCGTATCGGTATTGACGATCCAGACACTCCAACCGTCTTCGGTTTTCAGCAGGGCCGACGAGGGGAGCATGATCTGCGATTCGGAGGCGGCAATTGCTGAGGCCGTGACGACCGAGCCGAGCCGGAATGTCGGCGGCGCATCCTGAAGGCTGATTTTCGTGCGGCGCGTGCGTGTTGCGGTTTCGGCTTCTGGGGCAATCTCACGCACCACGCCGGTGGTGCGTATCTTTGGGTCCAGTTGCAGGGCGATATCGAAGGTCGATCCGATATCAAGTCGCTGCGCCGCAAATTGCGGAACATCGACCACAACATCCCGCACTTCCGGGCGGGCAATGGTCACGACCGTCTGTCCGGCAGAGACGACCTGGCCAATTTCACCGGATGTCGCAGTCACCACGCCGTCAAATTCCGCGTGTAGCTGCGTATAGCCCAGTTGCTCCTCGGCCTTATCAAGATTTGCACGGGCTTTGGCGACGGCGGCATTGGCCGTTCGCGTGGCCTGCTCGGCCTCTTCAAGTGCTGCTTCCGTGCCGCTGCGGGCCTCGGCCAGCACGCGCTGACGCTGCTCGGTCGTCACCGCATTGGCCAGTTGCGCTTCGGCGTTGGACAGATCGGATTGGGCGCTCTTTACCGAAAGTTCCAGCGCGAGCGGATCGATCGAGGCCACCACATCGCCTTTCTTGACCAGATCGGCCACATCGACATTGCGGGCAATGATCCGGCCGAGAACACGAAAGCCGAGATCGGTCTGAATTCTCGATTCCACCGTGCCGGTCAGCCGCAGCGCATCGGCGCGCGTCTCCCCTACGACAACGGAGAGCACCGGGCGCGGCGCCTCAGCGGGCGCTTCCTGCTTTTCCTGGCAGGACGAGACCGCAATCGCCGGAAGCAGCAAAAACAAGCTTCTGTTTATCCTGAACATTATTGTGCCTGCCCCTTTTCATAGGCGACCTTTTCACCGGTGCGGAGAAATTTGGTCCCGCTGGTCACGACGAGATCGCCGGGAAGAAGTCCTTCCGCCACGACGAATTGACCCGTCTCATAGTCGGAGACCTCAACCCGGCGCATGGCGATTTCCGAGGACTGCGCATCGACCACCCAGACGGCGGGAAGGCCGTTCTGCGATGCCATTGCCGACCAGGGAAGCTCAATCGCCTCCACCTGCTTGAAGCGGAAATGACCCGATACCGGTGCTCCGAGCGGCATGGTCATATCGCCGTTCAGGCCAACCTTGACCCGGATCGTCCCATTGTCGGGATCGATCGTCGGGGAAATCTCCCGCACCGGTCCCTCGACAGCGCGGGCGGGATCCGACAGGAGGCTGACATTGACGAGATTGTCGATATCGCGCTCGAGGAACAGGGATTCGTAGACATCAAATACCGCATCGCGCGGCCCGTCATGCGCCAGCGTGAAAACGAGCTGAGCGGCCTGCGCCACCTGACCGACTTCGACATTGCGCGCGGTGATCACACCATCCGCATCGGCCCTGAGTTCGGTGTAGGAAAGCGCATCGCGCGCCGTATCCAGCTGGGCCTGCGCCGATCTGACGGCGCCTTGTGTGGTGAGCAGGGTTTCCTGCGCCTTGTCGACCGCGGAGCGCGAAGTCACCTGCGTCTTGAAAAGACTTTGCTGGCGATCGAATGCCAACTGCGCCTGCGTCATCTGCGCTTCGGCAGATTGCAGGTTGGCCACCGCAACGTCGATATCCGCCTTTTGCTCTTCCGGGTCGATGCGAGCAAGCAATTGCCCGGCCTTTACCGGGGTACCCACATCCACCAGCCGCTCGGTGATCTTGCCGCTCACCCGAAAGGAAAGGTCCGTCTGGACCCGTGCCCTTACTTCACCGGTGATGACGCTGCCACGGCCGACGGGCTTTTTCGCTGCCGCAACCACATCGACGACACGCAACGGCTTTTCAGCAGGCGGCTCTTCGTTGCTGCAGGACGACAGGGCGAAAATGCCGCCGACCGCCATTGCTAAAAGAATGCTTTTCATGGTGACCTCTTGATCTTCGCCTCACCCTATAATATTTGACTGACTGAATAGTCAATGAAATTCTTGTGTCGCCGATCGGGAACCGTCCGGACGTCAAACCGGGCTCCCCGAATGATCATTACGAATTGCCCGGCGCGTCCTCTCGGACGCATCGGGGGATGTGCCGACATATTGAACCACGCACCACGTCTTGTAAAAATCGATTCCGGTTTTTACGCCGGTGCTATAGGCAAACCACCTGTCATTTCCGCCGATTGCGACGGGTAAAAAGGCAAGTGCCGAAAGAATACGTAGGGATCCGGGGTTATGGCAAAAGCAAAACTGACACGCGCAGAACAGAAGATACAACGTCCGTTGGAAATTCTCGACGCCGCATTCGAGGAATTCACCAAGAGAGGATTTACGGCCACGCGGGTGGAGGACATTGCCGAGCGGGTGGGAGTGACGAAAGGCACGGTCTACGTCTATTTCGAAACCAAGGAGGCTCTTTTCGAGGCGATGATCAGGCATGCCTCGGCACCTTTTCAGGAGGCATTCAAGGCTTATGCACGCACGTCGGATGATCCCGTCGAGGAGCTTCGGATGCTTCTTGAATTCCTGTTCGACGCCCTCGTCGACAATAGAAAGATGCGGGAACTGTTTCGCTTCATCGTTGCGGAAGGAGCAAAATTCCCCGATCTCATCGACCAGCACCATGACGTGGTGATGGCGCCGGTATTCGAGCGGATCAATACGATCCTCGAAGAGGGCGTGGCGAAAAAAAGGTTTAGAGCCAACCCCACCGAACTGGCCAAGGTCGTCATGTCACCCATAGTCGGAACATTGGTTTTCCGGTTGATTTTCGACGATCGGCGCAGTCTGGACAAGCAGGTCGTTCTGAAGATTCATCTCGAACTGATCATGCGCGGGCTGCTGGCATAAGGGGCACTCTCCTGCCAGTCGATGACCCCTGATGCTGCGATCTGATACATCGCAAGAAACCTTACATGTCGGGCGCGATACAGCCACAATGCTGCGGTAAGGGTCTGTTGCCTCGAGCATATTGCTCGTATTTGAACGAGTAATTGCCATCCTGTTGCCGAGACCCGCTCACCACTCCAACTTTTCAGCGATTTTAGTTGCCGAGTCGAGCTGTGCTCCTGCGAGAGAATGCCAGTGCCGATTAAATTCTAGTACCCTTCAATCAATTTGAGGTCACCCTGCCCCTCTGTGCAAACAGCGCCGGTACAGTTAGACAGAACAGGTTCCAGCCGCGCAGAGTTGTGCGAGATCCTCGCCGAGCAGATCGACTTAATTAACCGTTTCAGATTTCAGGAGCGAGCTTACAGCTCGAACATTTATGAACAAAACAGTGAATGCCCGCGCCGAGCAGAGCACGGAACCGCCGCGGCAACGCGTGTTGGCTCGAGATCGGGCTATTCCAGAAAACGACCGCCAGCGCGGTGAACACTTTTTTCGAAATGCAGGCGACCAGAAGGATTGCTATCAACCATGACCGCGACGTTAACAGCCCAATTACCTGGCGGCGCGAGTGAAAAGGCCCTGCTTAAAATACTTTCGAATTATCGCAAACCCCGCACCGGCCGCAGCCTGTACGAACTTGCCGTGACGCTTGTTCCCTTTGTATTCCTTTGGGCAGCAGCGTCGGTATCGATTCATTTTGGTTACTGGCTTGGCCTGCTTCTGGTGATCCCCGCAGCCGGATTCCTGTTGAGGCTCTTCATACTGCAACACGATTGCGGACACGGCTCTTTTTTCGGGCGCCGTCGCTGGGATGACTGGACGGGTCGCGCAATCGGTATCCTGACGCTGACGCCCTACGACTATTGGCGCCGCGCGCATGCGGAACACCATGCGTCAGCCGGCAATCTCGATGAGCGAGGGGTTGGCGACATTACAACTCTGACCGTGACCGAATATCGTGCACTCTCCTCACGCGGAAAACTCGGTTATCGCTTGTACAGGCATCCGCTGGTGATGTTCGGCATCGGTCCTGCTTTCCTGTTTCTGTTCAAACAAAGGCTACCGTTTGGCATGATGCGGTCTGGAGCGTTGCCCTGGATTTCGACAATGGCAACAAATGCCGGTGTGGCCGTATTGGCCATTCTTCTTATCTGGGCGATAGGGCTCGTGCCTTTTCTGTTGGTTCATCTGCCAATAGTGCTGCTTGCCGGGTCAGCAGGTGTCTGGCTGTTTTATGTCCAGCACCAGTTTGAAGAAACCCACTGGTCCAAGCCTCCGGAATGGGCTTTTCCCCATGCGGCGATGCATGGCGCCTCGTATTACGATCTTCCGGGTCCGCTGCGTTGGATCACCGGCAATATCGGCATGCACCATGTCCACCATTTGTCGAGCAAGGTACCTTTTTACAGGTTGCCAGAGATTCTGCACGACTACCCGGAGCTTGCGAAACTTGGTCGCATCAGCCTTCGCGACAGCCTGGGCTGCGTAAAGCTCATTCTGTGGGACGAATCCACCAAACGGCTGATTTCGCTACGTGAGGCAGAAAAGCAACCGCGATAGACGAGAGCTGGAACGACGCAATACCCTTTGAGCCGGTGCGTGAGATATCATTCCGCTAAATGCAGAACCGACCCCAATGAGACGTGGCCAACAGTGTAGGTTTGCATTGTTTCAGTAACGGCCGGCACTGTCGGCCAGAGATTGAATTGTAGCAGCAGCCATTTTGTTGGATCGAATGCGGCTATGGCCGCGAGCGCGCCGGCCCTGATTGCTGAACGCGCGTCCGCGGTCGCCGTATCGCGTAGCTTGGCCAGATCAGAATGGGGCGCTATGGACCGAGCCTCCCGTGTGGCATATCGCGAAGCTGTAAGATCAGGTACGTGGTCGGCGTGCCAGACCAGCCATGTCTGCACCGATGGCCAGCCGAAGTCCCGTGTCAGAACCGCAAAACCTGGACCGGACAGGAAGCTGTCTATCCCTTCTGGCTCGTCCCAGAGATAGAACGGCGCGTAGAGATTTTCAGCACTGGTGAAGCCGGCATCCTGCTTTCTCGCCGAAAGATAGGCCTTGAAACGCAGGCGTGGAAAGCCATCGAGCAGCGGCCCCTTCTCCCTTATGCGCCGGTCTATGATCGCCATGTCGTAGCCGGCAGGCAGCGTGAAGCTGTATTGCATGGCGATCATGACGTGCTCTCCTCTTTTTTGACAGGTTCCATCCAGTGGACGGCAGTTCCACTCCTGACCGGCTGGACGCTGAGATAGCTGAAGGGACAGGACGGCGCGGCGCCATGCCAATGGGCTTCGCCGGGCGCAAACCACACCGCATCTCCGGCACGGACTTCACGCGGATCGTCACCCTTGCGTTGGATGAGACCGATGCCATCCAGCACGAAGAGAAGCTGGCCGCGCGGATGACTGTGCCAATGGGTCACGACCCCCGGCGGCACAAAAGCGCGCATTGCCGTCATCTCGCCATCGATCCGGCTCGATAACAGCATCTGGACGAGGAAGGATCCGCTGGAGATACCCTCAGGTGCAGCAACTATTCCGTCACCGGCTCGACGCACGCTCATGGTGGATGGACAGGCCGGTTGCATCTCGAAAAAATCGGTCATCGGCCACTCCCATCCGCTGGTGTGCCTGCTGAAACGCCTGATGCAAAGGACCAGTCATCAAACGTCGAGTTGACGATGGCGACCATCACATCCTCCGGCCTCACACCGGGCGACACCGCCAGGTTTTCGACGAGCCTCGCATAGAAGCGCGCCTTGGTTTCCGGCGATCGCGTCTTGCCGGTGGTGATATGAAAGAAAATGAAATCATCCGACCGAGGGCCGCCGCGATATGTTCGGTCGAAGATCAGTTCGCCCGGTTGGTGCTGGTGGATTGCAGCGAAGCGGTCGTTTTCCGGAACGTCAAAGCAGTCGACAAGCGCGCGGTCGAGACTGTCGGAAACCGCCTTGAGATAGTCGGTGGATTTGCCCGCAAGCAAAGATATTCGGGTGAAAGGCATGGATGCGCTCCGTTCAAGAGGATTGACAGCCACACTATGAAACGACATCATCATCCTGAAAATCAAATTATTCAGGACATTACGTCCTGATTTTAGGGACATTTAATTTGCGCCTTACCCATTTGGATCTGGACGCGCTCCGCAGTTTCGTGATTGGCATCGAGAGCGGGTCGTTCGCGCAGGCCGCAGACAGACTGGGGCGTTCGACCTCTGCGGTCAGCGCACAACTCAAGAAGCTGGAGGACCAGACCGAAACCGCTCTGGTGCGCAAATCCGGCCGGGGGCTGGCGCTGACCGAGAGCGGCGAAGTGCTGCTGTCCTATGCCCGCCGCATATTGAGCCTGAATGACGAGGCGATCAGCGCCGTTCGCGGGCCGGAACTCGCAGGCTGGATCCGCCTCGGGATTCAGGAGGATTTCGGAGAAACCGTGTTGCCGCAGGTGCTGGGCCGTTTCGCACGGGCCCATCCGCGGGTTCGGATCGAAGGGCGCATCGCTCGCAATAGCGAATTGCGGGAGAAGGTCGAGTCCGGCCATCTTGACCTCGCCTTGGCTTGGAATGACGACACGGCTTCGCCGGCTGAAACGGTTGCATCCATGCCACTGTGCTGGCTGGGCGCGGCGGAAACAGAAACTGTCTGGCAGACCGGCGGGAAAGAGCCGCTGCCACTTGCAGTCTTGGAAGCGCCGTGCCTTTTACGTAGCATTGCCTGCAACCACCTTGATCAACAGCGTATCGCCTGGCGCATTGCATTCGTCAGCCCTAGCCTCGGCGGGTTGTGGGCTGCGACAGCCGCAGGCCTTGGCATCGCACTTCGCACACCGTTCGGCCGGCCGCCTTCCGTACGGGTTCTCGATCCACTCACCAATGGTTTGCCACAACTCCCGTCGCTGGGGCTCAGCCTTCTTCGCTCCGGAAAAGACGAAAATCCAATCAGCGCCCATCTCGCCACGATCATCCGCCAAGCCTTGCAGGAAACGCTGCCGGAAGCATGGATAGTGCGACCGTAATCGCTGAAATAGCATGAGCTTCCGCCAAGATTACAGGCACGGCGAAGCTGCAGGGGATTCTTGGCTCGGTTTAAAGGCTTGCGCTCGATTCACAAAAATTCCGCATAATATCTTTCATTATCACAATAAACATGATTATCTGCGGAAATGGATTCAACAGACCGCAAAATCATCAGTCTTCTTGCAGAAGACGCCCGCCGCTCTCTGGCCGATATCGGAAATGTCGTGGAGCTTTCCGCTTCGGCCGTGAACGAGCGCATCCGACGCCTGACGGCCAGCGGGGCGATCCGTCGCATCACCGTTGATGCCGATCCATCCGCATTCGATTTGCCCGTGATCGCCTTCGTGTGGATCGCGTTGGCGCCGGATGCGGACGAGGCCGCGTTTCGTGTCTATGCGGCGTCGCAGTCCGCTATTGCGGAATGTCACCATGTGACCGGGCAGTGGTCCTACCTCGTCAAAGTTCACGTCGGGTCGCTGGCGGAGATCGAAACCTTTCTGGCGACAATGAAACAGAACGGGTTCCTTGCCCGTACCGAAACGATCATCGCCCTGTCTTCTGTCGTGCCGGGACCATTTATGCCGAAGGAAAGCGTGGACTGATGGAACTGATGCTCGTTTTGAAAAGCATTGTGCTGGGCCTTGCGGTCGCAGCCCCGCTCGGCCCCATCGGCGCCCTCTGCATCAACCGGACCCTTGAGCGCGGATTCTGGGCGGGAGTGGCAGGTGGCCTTGGGACTGCTCTGGCGGATGCCGTGTATGCCAGCCTCGCAGCGCTGGGCTTTTCCGCTTTCGCGGCGACCCTTGCGACAATCGATACGCCGCTCAAAATCGTCGGCGGCCTTTTCATGCTGTGGCTCGGCTGGAAAAGCCTGAGGCCCAAACCTCTGGCAGAAGCGGCCAAGGTTGGAGCGCGCGATCTGCTCGGCACCATCACCGCGACCTTTTTCCTGACGATCACCAACCCCATGACGATTCTGTCCTTTGCAGCAATTTTCGCGGGTCTCGGCCTTGCTGACGCATCGGGAGCGACGAGCGCGTTTTTTGTGGTCGCGGGCGTTTTTCTAGGGTCTTTATTGTGGTGGTTCATGTTGAGCGGCGGCGTTGCATTTGCCCGGCAGCGCCTTCCCACCACCTTTGCCCGCTGGGTTTCCCGCCTGTCCGGAGTGATCCTTGTCTTATTCGGGATTTTTTCCCTAGGTTCACTTGCCTGGGGCATGATGGCTCATTGAAATGCAACGGTTTTTTCTGCGGCTCCAACTTCTGGGAAAATCGGCGCTCCCTCCACGGCCGCATCGAGATCGGCGTCGTCGACGATGAAGGGCGCATTGCCGCAAAGTTCCAGTCCCAGTTTCTTGATGGTCGGCGCGCATTGCCGGTAGAGATGTCCTCCCGTGCTCGCCGAAGAGCATGGGATCATTAAGATGCATATTTCCGACCCTCAACAGAAAACCTGCGCCGACGCGGGATCGAAGGCCAGATGCACGAGATCACCACGGTTGAGGCCCGAAATCGCCTCATGGCCAAATGGCAGGCGCACGGCAAAGGGCTCTCCCGAACCTGTATGGGCGACGACATGGACGTTGTTGCCAAGGAAGGTGATATCGCTGACGGTGGCCTGAAAACCGGCGTAAGAGCCGGGCCTGTTGCGGCTGAGCTGTAAACGCTCCGGACGCAGCATCAGCGCCGCCTTTTTTCCCGGTGCAGCTTCGCCATGAACCGGAATATGGTCAAAGACGATATTCTGCCCGAGCGAAACCGTCGCCTTGCCGCCCGAGGCGGCGAGGAGATCGCAGGCGATGAAGTCGCTGTCACCGATGAATTCGGCCACGAAGCGGGTGGTGGGGTGAGCGTAAAGCTCCGGCCCCGTACCGATCTGGTCAATCACGCCTTTTGAAAACACCGCGATCCGGTCGGAAAGACGCAAGGCCTCTTCCTGATCATGGGTGACGTAAAGGATCGTTACTTCCGTCTGCTGGTGGATGCGACGGATTTCGAACTGGATTTCTTCCCTGAGCTTCTTGTCGAGCGCCGAGAGCGGCTCGTCCATCAGAAGAACCGGCGGATCATAAGCGAGCGCCCTTGCCAAGGCCACGCGCTGCTGCTGGCCGCCCGACATCTGCGCAGGCTTTCTGTCCTCGAAACCTTCGAGACGAACGAGCCTCAGCATCTCCTTCACCTTCGCATTGATTTCCGCCTTGCTCTTTCGGCGCACTTTCAGCGGAAAGGCGATATTCTCGCCAACAGACAGATGCGGAAACAGCGTGTAACGCTGGAAGACCATGCCGATATTGCGCTTGTGCGACGGCGTGGAGAGCAGACTTTCGCCGTTCAGCAGGATGTCGCCCGCCGTCGGCTGTTCGAAACCGGCCAGAATGTAGAGCGTCGTGCTCTTGCCCGAACCGGATGGTCCGAGAAACGTCATGAACTCGCCCGGCTGCACCTCGAGATTGACATCCTGAACGGCGACGACCGGTCCGTATTGCTTGGCGATGCCGCGAATTTGCAGGAGCGGTTTGGTCATGTTTTCAATCCTTTTCGGACAGCCGCGACAAGCAGCATGAGAATGATGGTCACCGCGATGAGAAGCGTCGATGCAGCGGCGATCACCGGCGTCAGATCCTGCCGCAGCGTCGCCCAGATTTTCACCGGCAGCGTCTGCAACGTTGGACTTGCCATGAAGATCGCCAGCACCACCTCATCCCAGGAAGTGAGGAAAGAAAAGATCGCGGCTGAGAACAGGCCATGGCTGATGGCCGGCAAGGTGATGCGGATTTTGGCCTGCAGCGGGCTCGCGCCGCATAGCACTGCAGCGTCTTCGATCGATTTATCGAAATCCTCGAGCGCGCTGGTCAACGCCAGAATGGAGAAAGGCAGCGCCACGACAAGATGGGCAATGACAAAGCCCGTAGTGGTGCCCGCAAGGCCGAGCTTCAGGAAAAAAGCATAAAGCGCCACCGCCAGCACCACGACAGGCAGGATCATCGGCGTCATGAACAAAGCCCGCAGACCCTCGCGCCCAATGAAACGCCCCCGCACCAGGCCGAAGGAGGCCACGAGGCCGATCAACACCGACAGGACTGTGACCATCACGGCGATACGCAGGCTTGTCCAGGCAGCATCCAGCCACCTCGGATCGGCAAAGAAATCCGCATACCATTTCAGCGTCCAGCCGGGCGGCGGAAAGATCAGCCATTGCGACGAGCCGAAGGACAAAGCAGCGATGAAGACAATCGGCAGGATAAGGAATGCCGCTGTCAGCACGGTGATTAAAAGGAGCAGCCACTTCCATGCGCCAAGGCTGTTGTAGTTCAAAAGCATGTCAGCGCCCCCCTGCCCCGGCCGCGCCGAAGAATTTCAGCTGGATTGCGTAAAGCGTCAGCGTCACCACCAGAAGCACCAGCGCCGCTGCCCCGCCCATGCCCCAGTTGACGAGAGACTGCACGAATTGCGCGATAAGCTCGGCCAGCATCATGTTCGCCGTGCCGCCCAGCAGCGCCGGGGTGACGAAATAGCCAAGCGACATGACGAACACCATCAGCGCGCCGGAGATCATACCGGGAGCGGCAAGTGGAATGAGAACGCGGGTCAGCGCCTGAAAGCGGGTTGCCCCGCACAGCGCCGCCGCCTGGAGAATGGCCGGATCGATCTTGCGGATGACGCCATAGAGCGGAATGATGATGAATGGCAGCATGATATAGGTCATGCCGATCGTGACGCCGGTCAGGTTGTTGACCAGTGCAAGCGGCTTGTCGATGATGCCAAGGCCCATCAGCGTCTTGTTGACGACACCCGTCCGCTGCAACAGCACCATCCAGGCATAGGTGCGTGCCAGAAGGTTGGTCCACATGGACAGAAGCAAAATTGCGAAAACGACGGAGGCAAGCCGCGACGGCATGATGGCAAGCGCCCACGCGACAGGAAAACCGATGACCAGCGTTACGAGCGTGACCAGCGCCGAGACCGCGAATGTATTGAAGAAAATCTTCAGGTAGGTGGAGCTGCCCAGCAATGCGGCGTAATTGCCAAAGCCCAGAACAGGCTCGGTAACGCTGCGCGACAGCAGGATGATAACCGGCACGACGAAGAACAGGGCAAGCAGAACGAATGCCGGCAGGGTGGCGGCAAAATTGCCGGGCCGGAAGGGCATCCGCACCTTCGTCTTCGGGCTTTCTGTTTCATCGGTAAGCGAGACCATGCCCAAACCTCCCCGGAGGTGAAAATTTGCGCGGGCGCTTTTGGCTGCCCGCGCCGTTGCCTTACTTGGCCTGCCAGGCGTACCAGCGCTCACCGATCTCGTCACGATGTTGCGCCCAGTAGTTCATGTCGGCATTGACCTGGCTCGCTGTCTGCTGGTCAGGCAGGGTCTTTGCCGTTTCCGGATCCATCAGCTTTGCGGATTCGACATTGACCGGGGCATAACCCGTGGCAGACGCCATATCCGCCTGCGCCTGCGCGGAGGTCGCAAGAGCGATGAACTTCATCGCCGCGTCCTTGTTCTTCGTTCCCTTGGGAACGACGAGAGAATCCGCTGCCGTGATGTTCTGCTCCCAGGAGGTCTCCACCTTCACACCGCTCTTCTCAAGCGCTGTCATGCGGCCGTTCCAGACGCTGCCGAAGGGTGCCTCCGCAGAAGCGATCAACTGCTGCGATTGCGCACCGCCAGACCACCAGATGATATCGGATTTGATCGTGTCCAGCTTCTTGAAGGCGCGATCGAGATCGAGCGGGTATAGCTTGTCGGCGGCAACACCATCGGCCAGCAGGGCTGCTTCGATCACACCCGGCGCGGACCACTTGTAAAAGGTGCGCTTGCCGGGGAACTTTGCCGTATCGAAAAGGTCGGCCCAGCTCTTGGGGCAGGCGGCTACAGCATCAACATTGCAGCCGATGACGAAGGAATAATAGAAGCTTCCGACGGAGTAATCAGTGACGAAACGAGGGTCTAGCTTCGTTTTGTCGATGACGGCGAAATCAAGCTTCTCCAGCAGGCCCTTCGGCCCGGCCTGCGCGGCGTAGTCGCCCTCCACGTCGACCACATCCCATGTCACGCCGTTCGCCTCGACCATGGCTTTCAGCTTGCCATAGTCCGTCGGGCCATCCTGAAGCACGTTGATGCCGGTCGCCACCATGAATTTTTCGGCCCAGGCCGCCTTCTGCGCGTCCTGCGTGGTTCCTCCCCAGCTGGAAAAAACCAGATCATTCGCCTGTGCGGATGCGCCCAGGGCGAAAATTGCTGCGCATGTCATCAATACCAGTTTCGATCTCATGTTCCCTTACTCCGTTTTAGAGCTTGTTGTTGGCATGCACTTCGCGGCCGGCAGATTCACTTCAGCGGTGAAAAAGGCGCCGGCTTCATGATCTTGTTTTCGGCGACTTCAATGAGGTCGCGGATCTTAGGCAGGAAAGACAACCAGCGTGGATCGGCCAGGAGCCGCGCGCGCCGTTCTTCGCGGTCATCCAGGCTGGAAAAAGCCCAGATGTGGACAATTTCATTGATCGGCCCGATCTCGGAAAAGAAGTAACCCACCAGCTCGCCCAGATGGCTTTTCTGGATTTCGATGCCTTCCTCCTCGACAACCCGAAGGTAGGCCGGAATGGCGCCGTTCTTCAGCCGGTAGGTGCGGATCTCGTAAAACATCGCGTCACCGCATCACGAATGGATCGGGGATCGGGTCATCGGAGGTTCTAAGCCATATGGTCTTCGTGCGCGTGTAATCGAGCGCTGCCGCAAGCCCGCCTTCGCGACCATCACCGGAAAGACCGAAACCCCCGAAAGGCGCAATCGGTGAGACGGCGCGATAGGTGTTCACCCAAACCACACCGGCACGGATCGCCTTCATCAGCCGATGGGCGCGCGTCAGGTTCTGCGTGAAGACGCCCGAGGCGAGGCCATAGACCGTGTCATTGGCCAAAGCGATCGCTTCCGCCTCGGTTTCGAAGGAAACAACCGAAAGAACCGGGCCGAAGAACTCCCTTTCCATGGACGGCGAACGAATGCCGTCACAATCGAGAATGGTCGGAGGGTAGAAATAACCAGCGCAATCCACCGCCAGACCGCCCGTCACCACCTTCGCACCGGCTTTTTCGGAAGCAGAGACCAGAGAGACAATATGCTTGCGCTGCCGCTCGGTCGCGAGCGGCCCCACTTCCGTTGCCATGTCCAGCGGCGAGCCGATGCGGATCGCCTCAGCCTTCGCCTTCAAAATCCCGAGGAAGCGATCCTTCACGCTTC
The DNA here is from genome assembly GCF_013318015.2 of Agrobacterium tumefaciens. NCBI lineage: Bacteria > Pseudomonadati > Pseudomonadota > Alphaproteobacteria > Hyphomicrobiales > Rhizobiaceae > Agrobacterium > Agrobacterium tumefaciens. The sequence continues at coordinate 1,038,803 of NZ_CP115842.1, forward strand.
TCTCGACGATCAGCCGTGATCCGGCAACACAGCTCTGACCGGTTGCCGCGAAAATTCCCGCGACCTGCGCATTGGCGGCGCTTTCGAGATCGGCGTCGGCAAAGACGAGGATTGGCGATTTGCCGCCGAGTTCGAGCGACGTGGAGGCAAGATTTTCGGCCGAGTTGCGAACGATGTGACGCGCCGTTTCCGGCCCGCCGGTAAAGGCGATATGGGCCACCTTGGGGTGTGTGGTGAGTGCCGTGCCGCAGGACGCACCGAAACCAGTGACTATATTGACGACGCCGGCAGGAAAACCAGCCTCCTGCACCAGCCGGGCGAACTCCAGAAGCGGCGCCGGTCCGTCTTCCGAGGCCTTGATGACGATTGTGCAGCCGGCAGCGAGCGCCGGGCCGATTTTAACGGCTGCCAGAAAAAGCTGGCTGTTCCACGGGACGATCGCGGCCACCACACCCACGGGTTCGCGCCGCAGCCAGACATCCATGTCCGGCTTGTCGATCGGCAGGTAGGCGCCCTCGATCTTGTCAGCCAAGCCCGCATAATAGCGATAATAGTCCGCGACATAGGCAATCTGCGCCGAGGTCTCGCGGATGATCTTACCGGTGTCACGGGTTTCGAGCTCGGCAAGCGTCTTTGCATTTTCGGCAACCAGATCGGCAAGCCGATAGAGCAGCTTGCCGCGTTGCGTCGCCGTCAGTTTCGACCAGGCGGCATCGTCATAAAGCGCCCGATGCGCAGCCTCTACGGCGCGGCTAATATCCGCTTCGCGGCTTTCCGGCATTTCTGCCCAAGGTTCACCGGTTGCCGGGTCGAGGCTCGAAAAGCTCGCCTCACCATCCTCGAAGCGCCCGTCGATGTAACATTGGAAACGGCGCATCATCTTACTCCTTGAAAGCCGGCATGACATCGGAAAGGAAGCGTTCCAGCGAGGCCTTCTTGCGCTCGAAGCTCATGCCGGTATCGATCCAGAAGGAATATTCGTCGTAGCCCATGGCCTCGTAGGCCTTAAGCCGGGTAATAACTTCATCGGCATCGCCGACAACGTTGTTCTTGCGCATGACATCACCGGAAAGCATGGCGTTTGCGGCAATCTCCTCCGGCGCAATACGCTCGATCAGCCCCTGATGAACGGGCTTTTCGTTTTTGAACCATGCAAAGAAGTAGTTGTAATAGACGCTCATCTCATGGGCCGCCTGGGCAATATCGGCTTCATCGGAACCGACATAGGTGTGGCGCAGCAGCATGATTTTCGGCCGCTGTTTATCCGGATTTTTCGCACAGGCATCGTTGAAGCGGCCCATCAGGGTTTCCACCTCGTCATCGCCTTGCCAGAGCGGCGTCACCTGAACATTGCAATCATTGGCGACAGCGAATTCATGCGAATTCGGATCACGCGCCGCCACCCAGATGGGCGGAAAAGGCTGCTGCAGCGGTTTGGGAGCCGATGTGGTGGCCGGGAACTTGAAGAATTCGCCGTCGTGGGTGTAGTCACCCGCCCAAACCCCTTTGACAGCCGGAATAAGCTCGCGCATCCGCTGGCCGGCGCCCCAGGCATCGAGGCCTGGAAGCAGCCGCTCATATTCGAACGAATAGGCGCCACGCGCGATGCCGATATCAAGACGGCCGTCACAGATCAGATCCGCCATCGCCGCTTCTCCGGCAAGCTTGATCGGGTGCCAGAAAGGCGCGATCACCGTTCCCGTACCCAGGCGTGCCGTCTTCGTACGCCGCGCCAGATCGGCGATCGTTACAAAGGGGTTGGGCGCTATGGTGAAATCCATGCCGTGATGTTCGCCGGTCCAGATGGCATGCATGCCACCACGATCGGCGATTTCGCAAAGCGTTACGAACTCCTCGTAGAGTGTCTTGTGGTCCTGGGAGGCGTCCAGCCGCTCCATGTGAACGAAGAGGGAGAATTTCATGGGTTTGGCCCCTTCATGGAGATGGGATGAACCTTGCCGGCAGTCTCGTTACCGACATAGACGCCGAAGTTGCCGATCGAGCTTTCCAGCACGAAACGATTGACGATATCCGCCGTAGCGCCGGAGTCGAATTTTGCCGAAGCCAGCGCGCCGGGCAACAGAAATCGGCCCTCGCGCGGCGCTTGATCGCCATCGGCAAGCGCGTGATAGACGACGTGTTGGCGCCCATCCGTCTTGTTCTCATAAACCGAGTAGAGAAATCCCGTTTTGACGGAGAGACCCGTCAGGTCTTCGAGACGTGATGTCAGCGCCGCGACCGGATCGCCGCTTGCCACGACACAACCGGGAAGCGACAGCACGTCGTCGCCAACGAGGTAAATCTCGCCGCGCCGTTCCAGAACGGCGCCCACGACGATATCGCCCTCTGCCGCTGCCGATACCGCCTTTGCAGCCAGCATCGGCGTGAAATAGCCGCCGCGCGCATAACCGAGACCGTTCAGGCCGCTATTGTCGAAAGCCTCGATACGGCCGAGCAGAATGACATGATCGCCGGCCTCGATAACCTCCTGCATCGAACATTCGAACCAGGCCGCGACGTCTGCAAAGACCGGGGAGCCCTTCGGCGCATCCAACCAGCTGGCGGTGGCGAAACGGTCTTCGACCGGCCGGGCGAAGGTGTTGGAGAGGTCCTTCTGGCTTTCCGACAGAATATTGACCGCGAAGTTTTTGGTGCCCGTCATCGTCGCGAAATTGCGCGAGCTACGGGCAAGGCAGATCAGCAGCAACGGCGGATCGAGCGAAACCGAGGTGAAGGAGTTGGCGGTAAAACCGATGGGCTTTCCTGCATCGTCCCGGGTGGTCACGATTGTTACTCCCGTAACGAAAGCGCCGAATGCATCGCGCAAAGCGCGCGGATCAAGGGTTGCAACAGTCATTGCGGCTCCTCCTCTAAAGCCAGCCATTCGGCCATCATTGCATTGACAGTTTCAGGCGCGGTCAGGTTGACCATATGCCGGTGCGCCTCAACGACGCGGGCGTAACCGCGCGGTGTGATCGCCGCCATCTGCTCGGCCATCAACGGCGTCGAATTGGGGTCGTCCGAACCCGTCAGGAAAAGAGCCGGGCAGATGACCGAGGGCCACCGATCCGCATAGGTCTCGTCGCCGCCCGCAAATGCGGTATAGGCAACCGCGTAACCTTCGGGATCGACCATTTCCAGCCAGCCCCGCGTCAACTCCCGCGCCTGCTGGCTCTTTGGATCGTCGCCGAACCAGCGTAACAAAGGGCCTTCCTTGTCCACGCCAGTGGTCCGGATGGCAGCCGCGCGTGCAAGAACCGCAGCCTTCGCGGCCGGATCACGGCGGTAGACGCCGTTCAGATAACCAACGCGCGCAATTCGATCTCCAAAGGTTGCAGCGGCACCGCCGGAAATCAGCGCACCCATGGAGTGCCCGGCCACATTGGCACGCGCGATCCGCATATCGTCAAGAAACCGGCCGAACCAGCCGACAAAATCCTTGAGCGAGCTGCCCGCTGGCAGGCGTTCACTGCCGCCATGCCCCGGCATATCTACCGCGATGACACGGTGCGTCTTTGAAAAGATTTCGATCTGCGGCTTCCAGGCTTCCAGCCGCATTCCCACGCCGTGGATGAGGATCAGGTCTTCACCGGCGCCTGCCTCGAAATAGGCCGCCCCGCCCTCGGTCACCTTGCGAGGGAGCACAGCAGCACCTGCCTTTGCAGCATTGACCCGTGACGTGGTGGCGGCCTCCTGCATTTGCATCACCCTCAAACGCCCGCCGGGTTGGCAACATCCTGACCGAGATCCTTCAGATCCTGATACCGGTCGCCGATGCGGTGATGAGGCCTGCCGCCGACTGAAGCACCGAGCGCCACGACGATCTCGTCGGCAGCCGGAGCATCGGGAACGGAGGTCTGGATAGTCAGGTAGTGCGAACGGCGGCCTTCATCGTTCTTGTCCATTAAGGGGATCATGATCGGCGCATTGCCGGGACCACGCGTATTGCAGAAGGCGAGATAGGACTTGGCACCCACAGCCTGACGATAGTGATTGCCGAAACGCAACGTGTGAATGAGCGCGGAGGCATGTTCGATCTCACCATCCAGCCCGACGACGGCCGCCTTGCCATAGGCCTCCACCGCTTCGCCGGAACCCACGGCATCAAGGATCATCTTCGTCAGGAGTTCGCCCAGCACCGGCGCACCGGCGTGGATTTCCGGTTTGAGATCATCCACGAAGCCTTTTCCAGCCCAGGGATTTTTCACGACCGCGATGGCGGTGAACAGCTTCAAAGGTGTCGCTGCGGCCTTGCCTCCTTCAATCAACGTTGTTTCGACCTGCAACAGGGTCTTACGGATCTGGATGGGCATAGGCGTTCTCTCCGATAAATATGATGTCTTATGGTATGCCATAATATGCAGGTGTCAAGTGGCGGAAGTCTGCGGCTTGAAGTTGTGAAAAATAACAATTCTTACAGGAGGTTATGGCTCAAGGCCCTTCCATGCGGCCGTCAAAGGCAAGTTCGTAAAGGCGCGTCATTTCCGCTGCCGTCGGAACCCGTGGGTTATTTGCCGGTGTGCCGGAGGCGAGGCCTTGCCGCACCATTTCCGGCAAAAGATCGAGATAGCGGGTTTTGTCGATACCGAATTCCTGCGGGGTCGGCACCTTCAACCGCCTGTTCAGGTCGATGAAAGCCTCCACCATCTTTGCGCCTGCAATCTGGTCACTGTCCGTCGAACTGGCGCAACCAAGTGCGCGGGCGGCGGCGGCATATTGCGGTAGAGCGGAATTCAACGAAAATTGTGTGACCAACGGCAGCACCATCGCATTCGACATGCCGTGCGGAACATGGAAAAAGGCACCGACCGGCCGGCTGAGGCCGTGGATCAACGCTGTGGATGTGTTGGAAACGGCAAGACCCGCATGCGTCGCCCCGAGCATCATCGCTTCGCGTGCTTCCCGGTTTTGCGGGTCGTTCGCGACTTTTTCGAGATTTGCCCCGATCAGTTTCAGCGCGGACAGCGCCAACGCCTCGGAATGGGCATTACCGTTGCGGTTGACCAGCGCTTCCAGCGCATGGGTCAGCGCATCTATGCCGGTATCGACCGTGACGCGGTAAGGGCAGGTCAGCGTCAGCTCGTAATCGATGATGGCCGCAACGGGCAAAGCGGCAGTGCCGAGGATGAGCATTTTTTCGCTGGCAGCCGTATCCGTCACGACGGCGGCGCGTGTTACTTCCGATCCGGTTCCTGCGGTTGTGGGTATGGCAATTACCGGCATGACGGCAAAATCCACGATCCTTGGAACTTTCAGCGCCCGCAGCTCTTCGCCACTGGTTGCAACGATGGCGCCTGCTTTCGCCGTATCCATGGCGCTACCGCCGCCGAGTGCGACGAGACCATCATGACCGCCCCCGGAAACGCGTTTCACCAGTGTGGCGATGGATATATCCGTTGGATCTTCTACGACATCCGCAAAAATGGCGGCATCGATACCCTCACCGCCAAGCGCCTGCAAAAGCGCATCCGCATGGCCGAGTTTCTGCATGACTGGATCGCAGACGAGTAGAGGGCGCTTCACCCCCAGAGATTTCAACAGTGACGGCAATCGGAAACGGCTGCCACCGCCGATGAGCATTTCGCGAGGCATCAGGACACGGTTTATCATTGCGGTTCTCCGCCACTATCATTCTGCGTTGTTCGGAACGGCCTAAGGCACACGATCTGAAGCGGGATTTCGCCATCCCGCTCCGGTCACCGTGGCGTCAATGCGCCAGGATTTTCGACAGGAACGAGCGTGCGCGATCCGTCTTCGGATTGGTGAAGAAGCTGTCACCCTCGCCGATCTCGACGATCTCGCCGCCATCCATGAAGACGATGCGGTCAGCCACCTTGCGGGCAAACCCCATTTCATGCGTCACCACCATCATCGTCATGCCTTCCTGCGCAAGCGAGACCATGACGTCGAGCACCTCGTTGATCATTTCCGGATCAAGCGCCGATGTAGGCTCGTCAAAAAGCATGGCGACCGGATCCATCGCCAGCGCGCGGGCGATTGCGACGCGCTGCTGCTGACCGCCGGAAAGTTGACCGGGATATTTCTTCGCATGCGCGGTAAGCCCCACCCGCTCCAGAAGGGCGTTGGCTTTGACCAGCGCCTCCGCAGGGGAGCGGCCGAGAACCTTCTCCTGCCCGATGCACAGATTTTCGAGGATCGTCATATGCGGGAAGAGTTCGAAATGCTGGAACACCATGCCCACTTTGGAGCGCAGCTTAGGCATATCGGTCTTGGGGTTGGTCACCTCAACCCCGTTGACGGTGATGATGCCGTTGCCGATCGTCTCCAGCGCATTGACGCATTTGATCAGCGTCGACTTGCCCGAACCGGACGGCCCGCAGATCACGACGACTTCGCCCTTGGCGACATTCAGGCTGCAATTGGTCAGAACCTGAAAGGTCGGACCGTACCATTTGTTGACGGATTGAAGTTCGATCATGCTGGTTGCTTGAGACATCGGACTTCTCCCTAGTGTACGTCAGCCGACATTGGGCCGTAGGCCTTGCCGAATCGTTTCTCGATACGGCGCTGGATGAGTTCCCAGGCGGTCGTCATGGCGAGGTAATAAAGGGCCGCAACCATGAAGAGCTCCAGAACGAGGAACTTTTCCTGGATAAGAACCTGCGTGCGGCGCAGCAGCTCCTCCATGGAAATGATGGAGGCGATCGACGTTGTCTTCAGCACGCCATTGACGGAATTGCCAAGCGGCGGAATGATGATGCGGAAGGCCTGCGGCGCAACTATGTAGCGCATCACCTGCGCCTCGGTCATGCCGATGGCGCGCGCCGCATTGATTTGGCCTTTGGGAACCGCGGCGATACCTGCCCGGACGATCTCCGACAGATAAGCGGCCTCGCAAAGCGACAGGCCGATCAGGGTGGACTGCAGAACCGTCAGCTTGATGCCGAGCTGCGGCAGGCCGGTATAGATGATGATGAGCTGCACCAGCAGCGGCGTGCCGCGAAATATCCAGGTGTAGAAATAGGCCGGTCCGGAGAGGAACCGGTATTTCGACATGCGCATCACCGCAATGACGAAGCCCAGCGCAAGACCCGCCGTCATGGCAAAAACCGTGAGGCCGAGCGTCACCATCGCCCCCTCGAAAAGATAATAATTCGTCAGGTATTCGAAGAAACCTTCCCAGTTCCAACCCTTCACGTCTTTCTCCAATTCATGCGGGAATGGTCGCGGCGAGAACTCTCCCGCCGCGCTGACAGTTCAGATGGAGGAGATTTCAGCCTTCCGGACCAAGAACGGCGAGGTCGCCGGGCGCGATGCTCACGCCATAACCACCCATCAGCTTTTCAAGCGAACCATCGGCCTTCATTTCCTTGAGAGCAGCAGAGACGGCACTGGCGACGTCCTTGCTTCCAAAGGAAAGCGAACCGGGCGTAGGGTACATGCCGGAAAGTGCATGCGTGAACTCGCCGCGATCCTGGTATTGCTTGGCGACAGGATCGATGGAGACCGCGGCCTGAACCTGACCTGCCCGCAGCGCCTGATAGACGGTCGCGTAATTGTCGAACAGGTTTATGGTCATCGGCGCAAGACCGCGTTTCTTGAAGTCCTCGTTCAATTCCTTGATCTTGCGCTCGGCATAGCCACCGATATCGGTGCTGACGGCCTTACCGGCCAGATCGTCCACCTTGGTGATGGGCTCGGATGCACCGACGGCCGTTGAAATGCTGATGGCGAGACTCTCATAGGGGATCATGAACAGGATCTTGCGCCGCTCCGCCGTCACGAACAGGCCGGCATTGATCATATCCCAGCGGCCGCCCTGCAGGCCCGGCACCATGGTGGCATATTCCGTGCTGATATATTCGGGCTTCAGGCAGAGGCGCTTGGCGATTTCATAACCCAACTCGATACGAAGGCCTTTGAGCACACCCTGTTGGTCGGCATAGGCCATGGGCGGCAATGTCGGGCTGGTCGCCATCACGAGATGGCCGGGCTTGATGAGGTGATCGTTGGATATTTTCGGCGTGCAGTCCTGTGCAACGGCCGCACCGGCAAGAAGACTGATGACAAAGCCCGCCAGAGAGGTTTTGGCGCGCACGGCTATGCATTTCCGGGAAATCGGATTCCAGTTCATATTAAGCTCCGCTCTTTATATTATTTATTATGGCATACCATCACACCAAACGGATTGCCCTGTCAATAAGCGGTCATTTGTTTTTCTAAATTATTGTAAAACAACCATAAAATCAAAAAACCGCAGAGCCTGCGGCCGCCAACTGGGCAACCGCAAGACAAGCAGAACGGAGCGCCAAAAACCGTCAGTCAGCCGTTTTTTGCGCGGTGAGAACGGCTTCGGCGATAGCGCATGCGCTGGTGACATGATCGAGAGCGGCTTTGTAAGCGGCGTCCCCGTCACCTTTCCGGATCGCATCGACGATCTTTTTCATCTGCGCCGGACCTTCGGTATCGCGGCTTTTCGTCTTAATCGTCATGGAGCGAAGATGGTTGATCCGCACCGTCAGCAAATTGACGACGCCCCAGGCGACATGCCGGTCGATCTTGCTGAACAGCGTATGATAAAAAGACGAGGTATGCGCGAGAACACCGGGCATATCCTTGGCAACGTAACTTTCGCGAATATGCTCGAGTGAAGCCTCAAGCGCCTCGACAATGGCGGGATCGCGACGCTCCGCACAAAGGCGCGCCGCCATTCCCTCCAGCGCACCGCGGATTTCGTAAATCTGCTTGGCCTCGGCGAGATCGAGCAGCGCAACCATCGGCCCCTTGTTCGGCAAATTCGCCACCAGCCCCTCGGACTCCAGATGCCGCAGGACTTCGCGCACGATGGTGCGGGAAACGCCCAGCTGGGCGCAGAGATCGCGCTCTACGAGGCGATCTCCCGGACGGAAGTAACCGTTCACGATGGCGTCGCGCACCTTGTCGAGCGCAAGCTCCCTCAGCGTCTTGGTCGGACGCTCAACGCGAATGGCAGTTCCCTGCAAAGCACCGGTCATGGTATCACCTCGTTTGGCACATCCCGCTTCCGCCCGCCGGGCGTGAAAACAGGTTCTGGCTCTTTATATTATGGCGTACCAACTTATTTAGCCGCGCACCATGTTTATGGCAACAGCGCGCGACCCGCTTGTCGCAATGCCGCGTCACCCCATCCGTTCCGATGCATAGCTGCCCGGGCTTGGCGGGAAGACCACGGTGCGGTTACCGTTGATGAAAGTACGGTGGTGGATATGGGCGTGGATGGCGCGTGCCAGAACCTGCGCCTCGACATCCCGGCCGAGCGAAACATAATCCTCCGCGCTCTGGGCATGGGTAATACGCACAATATCCTGCTCGATAATCGGACCTTCATCGAGATCGGCGGTGACATAGTGGGCCGTCGCACCGATCAGCTTCACGCCGCGCTGATAGGCCTGCTTGTAAGGGTTGGCGCCCTTGAAGGACGGCAGGAAAGAATGGTGGATGTTGATGATCTTCCCCGACATCGTCTCGCACATCCGGTCGGAAAGCACCTGCATATAACGCGCAAGCACGATCAGCTCGGTTCCGGTGCTTTCGGCAATATCCATGATCCGGGCTTCAGCCTGTGGCTTGTTTTCCTTCGTCACTGGAATGTGGTGGAAGGGAATATCATGATTGACCACCACTTTCTGGTAATCGAAATGGTTGGAGACGACGCCAACAATATCGATCGGCAAGGCCCCGATGCGCCAACGGTAAAGCAGATCGTTCAGGCAATGGCCGAAGCGCGACACCATCAGCAGGACCTTCATCCGCTCGGACTGGTCATGAAGCGCCACTTCCATGCCGAATTTCTGCGAGATCGGCATCAGTCCAGCCATCAAGTCGTCACGCTTTGCTCCCTCTTCGGAAATGAAGCCCACGCGCATGAAGAAACGGCCCGTACCGAGATCATCAAACTGCGAACTATCGACGATGTTGCAGCCTTTTTCAGCGAGAAAGCCTGAAAGGGCAGCGACGATACCTCGGGTGGACTTGCAGGTTACGGTCAGGACGAAGTTCGTCATCCGGCACTCTCTCTGTCATCGATACTGGAAAAACCCCGCGCTGTCTGACGAGCGCGGGGAAAAGCCGCGAGGGCGGCGGGGAAACCCGAACTCAAACGTCGAGCGTTGTCTGGTGCTCCCAGGCAGTGAATTGCGCGCAATAAGCGTTCCACTCGCCCTGCTTGAGCTTGAGATAGGCCTTTGAGAACTCCATGCCCAATGCCTGCTGCAGTTCCTCGTCCTTCTCGTATTCGCGCAGCGCATCGAGAAGATTGAGCGGCAGTTTCGGCGCATTCGTCACGGTATGACCTTCGCGATACATGTCTATATCGTGATGCGGACCGGGATCGGCCTGTGAGCGGACACCCGACAGACCGGCCGCAATGATGATGGCCTGGAGCAGATAGGGGTTCACGGCGCCATCCGGCAGACGCAGTTCGAAACGCCCCGGCCCTGGCACGCGAACCATGTGGGTGCGGTTGTTCCCGGTCCAGGTCACCGTGTTCGGCGCCCAGGTCGCGCCCGAGATGGTCCGCGGCGCGTTGATGCGCTTGTAGGAATTAACCGTCGGATTGGTGACGGCCGCAAGAGCGGAGGCATGTTTCATGATGCCGCCCAGAAACGTCTTGCCCTTTGCGGAGAGCCCGAAAGGCATTGCCTTGTCGGCAAAAGCGTTGACCTTGCCGTCCAGATCCCAGACCGAAATATGAGCGTGGCAGCCGTTGCCGGTCAGACCCTTGAAAGGCTTCGGCATGAATGTCGCGCGCAGCCCGTGCTTTTCGGCAACCGACTTGACCATGAACTTGAAGAAGGAATGTTTATCCGCCGTCTGGAGCGCATCGTCATATTCCCAGTTCATCTCGAACTGGCCGTTCGCGTCCTCATGGTCGTTCTGGTAGGGTTTCCAGCCCAACTCCAACATGTAGTCGCATATTTCCGCGATCACATCGTAACGACGCATCACTGCCTGCTGGTCGTAGCAGGGCTTTTCCGCCGTGTCGTACTCATCGGAGATTTTCGCGCCGTCCGGCGAAATGAGGAAAAATTCCGGTTCCACGCCGGTTTTGACCCGCAGCCCTTGCCCGGCCGCTTCCGCGATGAGCTTTTTCAAAACGACGCGCGGCGCCTGTTCCACAGGCTGGTCTTCCATGACGCAATCGGCAGCAACCCAGGCCACATCCTTTTTCCAGGGAAGCTGGATGACCGAGGAGGCGTCCGGCACTGCGAAGAGATCGGGATGGGCGGGCGTCAGATCGAACCATGTGGCGAAACCGGCAAATCCGGCGCCGCCCTTCTGCATATCGGCAATCGCTTCTGCAGGAACCAGCTTGGCGCGCTGGCCACCAAAGAGATCGGTATAACTGATCATGAAATATTTGATGCCTTTTTCGGCAGCAAACTTGGAGAGGTCCAGTGTCACGTCATTCCCCTTTTTTTGAATATCAGACACTTCATCGAAAAAGACGGCCACATCCTCCCAAATGCGCCCGTCCATTGTGTTTTTTAAAAGCTGCCTTTACCCGGGAACCAGTTTGTTCCCGCCAGCGGAACCTGCGCCATTGCCGCAGCCTCCATGGTTAGAGCCACCAGATCTTCCGGCTCCAGATTGTGGAGATGGTTTTTGCCGCAGGCGCGTGCGATGGTCTGGGCTTCGAGCGTCATGACCTTCAGATAGTTGGCGAGGCGGCGACCGGCGGCGATTGGATCAAGACGTGCGGCAAGTTCCGGGTCCTGCGTGGTGATGCCTGCGGGGTCTTTGCCCTCGTGCCAGTCATCATAAGCGCCGGCCGTGGTGCCTAGCTTCTGGTATTCATCTTCCCATTTCGGGTCGTTATCGCCCAGCGCCACCAGCGCCGCCGTTCCGATGGCAACCGCATCGGCACCAAGCGCCAGAGCCTTGGCGACATCCGCACCCGAGCGAATGCCACCGGACACGACCAATTGCACCTTGCGATGCATGCCGAGATCCTGAAGCGCCTGTACTGCGGGGCGAATACAGGCAAGCGTGGGCATGCCGACATTTTCGATGAAGACGTCCTGCGTGGCCGCCGTGCCGCCCTGCATGCCATCAAGCACCACCACATCGGCACCGGCCTTCACGGCAAGTGCGGTGTCGTAATAGGGGCGCGCACCACCAACCTTGATGTAGATCGGTTTTTCCCAATCGGTGATTTCGCGCAGTTCAAGGATCTTGATTTCCAGATCGTCCGGGCCGGTCCAATCAGGATGACGGCAGGCGGAACGTTGGTCGATGCCCTTCGGCAAATTGCGCATATTGGCGACGCGATCGGAAATCTTCTGGCCAAGCAGCATGCCGCCGCCGCCCGGTTTCGCGCCTTGGCCGACGACCACCTCGATGGCGTCCGCACGGCGCAAATCCTTGGGGTTCATGCCATAACGCGACGGCAGATACTGATAGACCAGCGTCTGGCTGTGGCCGCGTTCCTCATCCGTCATGCCGCCATCGCCCGTCGTGGTGGACGTGCCGGCAATGGTCGCGCCACGGCCGAGCGCTTCCTTGGCGTTGCCGGAAAGCGCGCCGAAGCTCATGCCGGCAATGGTGATCGGCGTTTTCAGCGTGATCGGCTTCTTGGCAAAGCGCGTGCCAAGGGTGACGGTCGTATCGCACTTCTCGCGATAACCTTCGAGCGGATAACGCGAGATGGACGCGCCGAGAAACAGCAGGTCGTCGAAATGCGGCACCTTGCGCTTCGTGCCTGCGCCGCGAATATCATAGATGCCGGTCGCAGCCGCACGGCGGATTTCCGCCAGCGTATGATCATCGAAAGTCGCGGACTTGCGCGGTGGGGTGAAGGGGTTGTGATAGCTCATCGGAAAATCCCTCGCCTCAATACGCGTCGGCGTTGTCGATGTTGAAATTGTAGAGCGTGCGGGCCGAACCGTAGCGTTTGAACTCGCTTGGGCTGACATCGGAGACGCCGGCTTTTTCAAGAAGCTCGGCAAGCTTTTCCAGATGTTCGGGCCGCATTTCCTTTTCGATGCAGTCGGCGCCGAGGCTTTTGACCGAGCCGCGCACGAAAAGCTTCGCTTCATAAAGGGAGTCACCCAACGCATCGCCCGCATCGCCGCAGACAACGAGGTGGCCCGACTGGCCCATGAAAGCGGACATGTGGCCGATATTGCCCTTCACGACGATATCGATGCCCTTCATGGAAATGCCGCAGCGGGAAGCGGCATTGCCCTTGATGACCAGCAGCCCGCCGCGACCGGTGGCACCTGCGTATTGCGAAGCGTCGCCCTCGATGACGACGGTGCCCGACATCATGTTTTCGGCAACGCCCGGCCCGGCCGAGCCGTAAACGGTGACGGTGCCGCCATCATTCATGCCGGCGCAATAATAACCGACCGAGCCGCGAACATCGACGATGACGGGGCTGTCTATGCCAACAGCGACGGCATGGTGGCCGCGCGGATTGACAACTTCGAATTCGGTGTCGTTTGTGCCCGAGGAAAGCCCATGGAGCGCGCTGTTGAGTTCACGCAAAGGCGTGTGGGAGAGATCGAAAACTGGCATGGATATGACTTTCGCAATATGCGCCGATGACGGTTTCACGCGGCCTTTTCATGGTCCCAGAAATAGACGGTCGCCGGCTCCGGCTCCCAGACGCGGGCATTTTCGATGCCGGGCAGATTGACCAGCGCGCGGTATTCAGAGCCGAAAGCGACATATTGATCGGTCTCGGCCATCACCGCCGGCTTGCAGGCGATGGGATCGCGCACCACGCCGAAACCGGATTTGGTGCCGACGACGAAGGTAAAGAACCCGTCGAGATCATCGAGCGCGCCGGTCAGCGCTTCGCCCAGATCCTTGCCCTTGGCCATTTCAGCCGTGAGATACGCGGCGGCCACTTCCGAGTCGTTCTGGGTTTCGAAGGTCATGCCCTCGCGTACCAGTTCCCGACGCAGATTATTGTGGTTGGAGAGCGAACCGTTATGCACCAGGCACTGGTCGGCACCGGTGGAGAAGGGGTGTGCGCCAAGCGTCGTCACAGCCGATTCCGTTGCCATGCGGGTGTGGCCGATGCCATGGCTGCCCGCCATGGAGCGCACGCCAAAACGGGCGACGACATCTTTCGGCAGGCCGGTTTCCTTGTAGATTTCCACGCTGTCGCCGGAGCCCATCACCCGCACATTCGGGCGGATGGCAGCCAGGACCGAGCGAATTTCCGTGAGCTTTGCCGATGGAATATCCAGGACCGCGTGGGTGCTTTTCACCGCAACCGAAGCTTCAACACCATTTTCCTTCAGCGCTTCGGCAAGGCCCGAAAAATCGGCGACGGGATCGGCTGACTGGATGGTCACTTTTGCCCGGCCATCGGCAGCGCTTCCATAGATCGCGATGCCGGCGGAATCCGGTCCCCGATCCGTCATGGTCACGAGCATGTCCGAAAGCAGCTCACCCAGCTGCGGTTCAAGGCTTTTGTCCTTCAGGAATAGTCCAACAATGCCGCACATCGACAGGCACCTCCATTCGTTTCTGAATGAAGAGCTAGCATATGGAATTCCATCTCGTCAACTATCAGGAATATTTTTTTCTTCTAAGGCAACTTTTCAATCATTTGTCAGCCGCCTTTGCGGATAGGAAATGATCGACAGATAGCGAGCGGGAAGCTTCACCAGTTCCTCCGGGCCGTGCGGCGCATCAGCATCAAAAAACAGGCTGTCACCCGCCTGCATGGTGAAAAGCTGCTCGCCGTGGCGATAAACCACCTCTCCCTCCAGCATGTATAGGAACTCCATGCCCTCATGCTGGAAGGTCGGAAATACATCCGAGTCCGTCGTCAGCGTGATGAGATAGGGCTCGACGGTGACGCCGCTGGTGTTGTTGTCGATATGGCCAAGCAGGCTGTACTGATGGCCGGCGCGGGTGCCTCTACGCTCGATGTTCACCCCTTGGCCCGCCTTGACGAAGGTGGCGCTGCGCGGCTCCTCGAAGCCACGGAAGAACGCCGTGATCGGCACGCCAAGCGCCTTTGAAAGCGTCTGCAGCGTGGTGAGGGACGGCGAAATATTACCGTTTTCGATCTTTGAGAGCATTCCCACCGATACACCGGTGGCCGATGCGAGATCGGTGACCGTGATGCCCAGCTTCTTGCGATAGGCACGCACCTCATGGCCGATCGCCATTTCGAGATTATTGACCCTCGGCTCGCGAACCGCATGCGGGTCCTGCGACAAAAGCGCAGGCTCGGTCTTTGTGCTGTCCTTTGCCATGTGATCCTCCGGCATAACGTGTTTTCCCTTCTTTAAAGGAAAACTATTTTAATTCAGAGGAAATTTTTACATCGCAGCATCGGTAAAGCCTGCGGAAGGTCAGTACGTCACCCTGCCATCGGAGAGGTCAAAGACGGCACCAGTATAGAGGCATTTCAGTGGACTACGGACACGCGCTGTCCATCGTAGTCTTACGCAGATATTGAAGCTCACCTCTAACACGCCGCCAAGCGGTGCCAAGAATTACCCGGCACCGCTGGATTTCGAAAGGCCCTTCGACCAGTCAATGGCAAGAACCGTTCCTGCGGAGTTCAGGCTTCGACCAGCTCGCGAACATCATCAACGAGAAAATGCACGATCACATAGCGCGTCGTGTATTTCTGACCGCTATCGGACACGCTCTCGACGCTGCCGCCGTCGGAGGGATGCCATTTCTGATAGTGAGGATTGTTGGCGATCAGCGTAATCGCCTTGCCCGAAAACCTGCCGGTCAGCCGATAGCGAGCCTCTGCAAGATGCCAAATCTTTTCAAAATCCTGCTGGCTGATGCGGGCTTTCAAAGCCTTCTTGGATATCGTTTCTTCGGGCGAACTGTCGTCGTGTGCCCCCGATGGAATATGCAGGTCAACCTCTTCCGCGCCGTCCAGCAGAAAGGCAAATTCGTCTGGCCACATCCGTCTCACGTATCGCTCCTCCCAAAGCTTATCGTCCTACAACACAATTATGATAGCGCCTCTGCCGTAAGAGGCAATGGCGGATATCAACGAGCACTTGCCGGCATCCCAATTTTTCGGGAGCGTGGCCATGTGGGCCTCCAACAGGTGCTGAAGATCGCGGGTGGGACGCAACGAAATGGAAGCCAACGGCTATCTCAACCAGTCTGCCTCCGCTGGCGCAAAGCGGCACCGGCTTCGCTAGCGGACTGCAGCATCAAAGCGACCAACGAATGAATCAGGCTATCTCGGAAAAATCTTACGGCTCAGCGTAAATTATGGCGGAGAGGGTGGGATTCGAACCCACGATACCCTTGCAGGTATGCCGCATTTCGAGTGCGGTGCATTCGACCACTCTGCCACCTCTCCGCATGCGCGAACGCTTGCGTTGCGCGCTCCTCATAAACATCAATGGCGGGACTGACAAGGGAAATTTCGTGTTTGTGTCACAAATTATTCGTCCCGGACAAGGCTGTATAAATGCTTCGGCTTCTGGCCGTTTTGTGGATATTTTTCACGTGGCGCCACACGGCTTCACTCCTCCACGTCACATTCGGGCGGTGGCGTCACAGCTGGTGATAGCGACGTAAGATTTCCACGATCCGGTCATCCTGCTCCTGATCCGGCAGAAGGGCGGGTTGCCGGCTGGCGCCGACGGATGGGTCCTGAAGGTAAAGCGAGCGCTTGACCATGGCGGGCGCAAAACCGAGCGCATAGAGATCGGTGCGAAAATCCGTATAGATCGCCTGCTGGCGTTCGGCCTCAGCGATATCGCTGGCGTTGAAGGCATTGAGAATGCCGGCAAGTACATCCGGGAGCGCGTTGCCGAGGCCGGAGATGCAGCCGGCGGCACCGTTCTGCAACGACCAGAGAACGAGATGATCCGGGCCGGAATAGACTTCGAAACCGGGCATCTCCTTTGCTACCTGTAGATAGGCTTCCAGCGTCTGCTGCGCACCGCCCGAATCCTTGATGCCGGCAATGTTGCCATGGGCGGCAAGTTTGCGGGCGGTTTCCGGCTCTATGTGGTTCTGGGTTCGGGCGGGAATATCGTAAAGATAGACCGGTGTTTCGACGGCGTCGGCCACAGTCGAGAAATGGCGGATCAGCCCATCCTGGGTGCAGGCGATGAAGAAGGGTGTGATGACGGCAATACCGTCTACGCCGATGCGGTCGAAGGCTTTGGCGAGTTGCAGCGTTTCGAAAGTGGCGGGCATGCCGGCGTTGACGATGACCTTCGCACGGCCCGCAACTTCGTCCACCACCTCTTCCGTCAGCCGGATTTTTTCTTCATGCGTCAGTGCGGTGAAATCGCCGTTAGTTCCGGCGCACATGATGTTGTTGCCGGCCGCCACCTGACGGCGCACCTGCGCACGGGTCGCTTCGTAATTGATGGTTTCGTCCTCGTTGAAACAGGTCACGAGCGCGACGAAGGCTTGTTTGGTCATGAAAGAACTCCGCTTGGATTTCCAATAGTGTGATCGGCATCGGCCGGACGCACAGACTGCATATCGGGGTCGGGATCGAGGCTGGCGGAAAGAAGTGCGCGCGTATAGGCCTCGCGCGGCGCTTCGAAAACCTGCCGGACAGTCCCGAATTCCACAACCTCTCCCCGCTGCATGACCATGACGTGATCGGCAAAATCGCGGACCACCGGCAGGTCATGCGCGATGAAGATGAAGGAGAGGCCCATTTCACGGCGCAGCTTGTCAAGAAGTGCAACAACCTGCGCCTGGACAGACACGTCGAGCGCCGAGACCGCTTCATCGCAGATGATGAGCTTCGGCTCCAGCGCCAGCGCGCGGGCAATCGCGATCCTCTGCCGCTGCCCACCGGAAAACTGATGCGGATAACGGCGCATATGTTCCGGCGAGAGGCCGACCTGATGCAGCAATTCCGCGACCCGTTCGCGCCATTTCGCTTTGGGTAGTATGTCCGGATGGATCACCCAGGCTTCGGAAACCAGCTGGAACACAGTCATGCGGGGGTTCAGCGACTGGGTTGGATCCTGAAACACCATCTGTAAATCACGCCTGAGGGCAAAGAGTTCGGCAGGCGAAAGCTTGAAGAGATCACGCCCCTTCCACTCGGCGCTGCCGGCATCCGGCTCGTCGAGCCGGAGCAGAATGCGCGCGAGTGTCGATTTGCCGGAACCGCTTTCGCCAACGACAGCTATGGTTTCCCCCGCCATAAGGTCAAAGGAAACGCCCTTCAGTGCCTCGAAAGCCCCATAACGTTTGCGCACATCGCGCACACGGAGGAGCGGTTCGCCGGTCGCATTCGGCTCGTGCATTTCGCCCCTGCCGGGGGCGGCGCTGATGAGCTTGCGGGTATAGGGATGCTTTGGGTTGCGATAGACCTCGCGAACCGTGCCTGCCTCCACCAGCACGCCTTTTTCCATCACGACCACCCGGTCGGCGATTTCGGCGACGACGCCAAGATCATGGGTGATGATGAGAACGGCCATACCGGTTTCCCGCTGCAATTCCTTGAGCAGGGCAAGAACTTCAGCCTGAACCGTCACATCGAGTGCCGTGGTCGGCTCGTCGGCGATCAGGAGATCGGGCCGGAGCGCAAGCGCCATGGCGATCATCACACGCTGGCGCTGGCCGCCGGAAAATTCATGCGGATATTTCTTCAAGGCTCCGTCCGGATCAGGAATTCCAACGCGCGCGACAAGCCGCCTCGCCTCCGCTTCGGCTTTCACCCTGTCCATTCCATGGGTGGTCATCGCCTCGCGGATCTGCCAGCCGACGGTATAGACCGGATTGAGATGGCTGAGCGGGTCCTGAAAGATCATGGCGATGCGCCGCCCATTGATCTCGCGGCGTGGCTCAGCCGGCATTGTCAGAAGGTCTTTGCCATCAAGAAATATCTGGCCGCCGCTGATACGTCCGGGCGGCATGTCGATGAGGTTCATGATGGCCGAGGACGATACCGATTTGCCCGAGCCGCTTTCACCGAGGATCGCAAGCGTTTCACCACGGTCGATATGATAGGAAACATCCTTCACCGCATGCACGACACCGCCTGCGGTGTGAAACTCCACGGAAAGGTTGCGCACATCGAGAAGATGGTCAGCCATGTTTGCGGCCTTTCATTTCCAGCCGCCAGCGCTGCACGGGGTCGAGCGCAATGCGCAGCCAGTTGGACAGCAGGTTGAGCGACAGGGTGGTGAGTATGATGGCAAGGCCCGGCCAGAAGGACAGCCACCAGGCATTGGTGAGGTACTGCCGCCCCTGCGAGATCATCAGGCCCCAGGTGATTTCCGGCGGCTGAATGCCGATACCAAGGAAAGACAGCGCGCTTTCCGCCAGCATCACATAGGCGAAATCGAGCGTCGCAAGCGTTGTCAGCGTCGGCAGGACCACGGGTAGAATATGGCGGAACAGGATACGTTTGCCCGATGCGCCCATCACGCGCGCCGCCTGTACGAACATGCGTTCACGCACCTCCAGCACTTCGGCCCTTGTGGTGCGGATGTAAACGGGGATGCGGGTTATCGCCAGAACCAGCATCAGGTTGAGGATGGATGAGCCGAGCAGATAAAGCACGATGACCGCGATCAACAGTGACGGAAACGACATGATCACGTCCGCCAGCCTCATGATGATCTGGCCAACACGGTTGGAGGAAAAACCGGCGATCAGGCCAAGCACGGTGCCGGTGACGGCGGAAAGGAAAACGGCACCGGCGGCGATCATCAGTGTATTTTGCGTGGCGGCGACGATGCGCGCCAGCAGCGGGCGACCGAGCGCATCCGCCCCCAGCCAGAAATACCATTCGCGTTGCCATTGGAACGGGGCAAGGTTGCGTCCACGCAGGTTCTGCTTCGTCGCCAGCTCGCCAAGCCACGCCGGGCCGACAAAGGCGAGAATGATGACGACGATGAGGAAGATCGCGGCGCAGAGGGCGAATTTATCGGCCCACAACATGCGCAGCATGCGCGTTGCAAAGGATGGCTCATCGATAATCTCTGTATCGGCGTTTGAAAGGCTCATGGCTGAACGTCTCCTCAGTGCCGGATACGCGGATCGAGCAGCGCATAGGCGATATCGATCAGAAGATTCATCAGGAAGATCGCAAGCGCGGTCACAAGAATTGCTGCCAGCACGACGTTGAAATCGCGCTGAAGAATGGAATCGATCATCAGCTTGCCAACCCCGGGGAAACCAAAGATGGTTTCGACGATGACTGCGCCGTTGAGAAGGCTTGCCGCCTGATCGCCGATGACGGTGATGACCGGTAGCATGGCGTTTCGCAAGGCGTGGATGAAGATGATCGGACCCGATTTCACACCCTTGGCGCGCGCCGTTTTGACATAGGCAGAGGACAACGCACCGATCATCGAGCCGCGCACCACCTGAACGATGATGCCGAAGGGGCGCACGAACAGAACCGAGATCGGCAATATCCAGTGCAGCACCGAGCCGGTGCCGGAGGTGGGCAGCCAGGCGAGATTGACGGAAAACACCACGATCGCCACGATCGCGAGCCAGAAATCCGGCACGGAAGCGCCGATGAGCGAAATGGTGGAGGCCATGCGATCGAAGAAGCCACCGGAGCGGAAAGCGGCAAGCGAACCGACGACGATTGCTGCGGTGGTGACGAGGGACATGGTGATGACCGCAAGCCACAGCGTCCAGACGAAAGCCTCCAGCACCACATCCAGCGCAGGGCGGGCTTTCCTGAGCGATTCACCCAGATCCCCCGTCATCACGTCGCCCGCGTAGCGCAGGAACTGCACCATCAGCGGATCGTTCAGCCCATGCAGCGCACGAAACTGCTGCTTCAATTCCTCCGAAGCCTCCACCGGCAAAAACAGCGCGGCCGGGTCGCCCGTCAGGCGGGAGAGGAAGAAAACCATTACGATGAGGCCGATCAGGGAGATCAGGCTTGCAACGGAACGTTTTCGGATGAAGCTCAGCATGGTTACCTCCGGTGTTCAGCACGACGGCGAAGCTAAAGCTCCGCCGCCGCTCTTTGGCAGATGAAATACCGGCTTACTTGATGCCGATTTCCGAAAGCTGCAGCATCGAATTGGTGGCGATGGTGGGCTTGAAGTCCAGCCGTTCGGAGACGCGTGAGAAGCCAACCATGTGGAACAGCAGCACATCCGCCACGACATCGTCATGCAGGTAGGCGATGAGCTCGGACCAGAGCTTGGCGCGTTCATCGCCGACGGCTGCGGATGCTCGTTCGATCAAGTCATCCACCTTGGGGTCCGAGAAACCGGATTGCGTGCCCTTGGTGGCATATTTGAAGAACATGGTGAAGGACGGATCACCCTTGGAATTGTCGTGCATGGCAGCGACGATCTGCGGTCCCCGGCCTTCCTTGAAAGGCTTGGAATAATAGCTTTCGTGCTCGGCCACTTCCACGAATTTGAGGTCGATCTTGAAGCCGACTTCCTGCAATTGCTGCTGGATCGCCTCCATGATCTCGGTGACATTAGGGAAGTTCGCAGTGCGCGCGATGATGGTGATCGGCGTATCCACCTTCACACCAGCAGCTTTTGCCTCCTCCAGCAACTTCTTCGCGCCATCAGGGTCGTAGGGGAAAACCTTGACATCAGGGTTCCAGCCGAGCGTGGTCGGCGGAACGAGTGCGGTGGCCAGCACAGCACCTTCGGGAACCAGCGTGCCGAGGAAAGCCTGCCGGTCGATGGCGAGGTTGAGTGCACGGCGCACCCGCACGTCATTCAGCGGCGCGATGTTGTGGTCGAGGCGCATGTAGACCGTCTCGCTGTCGAGATAGGAAAAGTCGGTCTTCGGGTTTGTCGCGTCGAGCTGCGAAATGGAGGGTGAAAGATCGGCTTCGCCGGTCTGCACCATGGCGGCGCGAACCGAGGGATCAGCTCGGAAAAGATAGGTCGCTTCCGTCACCTGCGGCTTGGCGCCCCAATAGTCGTCACGTGCAGTCAAAACAATCTGCTGGCCCGGTGTCCAGTTGGTCAGCTTGTAAGGTCCGGTGCCAACAGGCTCGCGGATAAATTCCATCTTGGTTTCTTCGGGCACGATGGTGACGAGCGACATCAGGAGCGGCAGAATGGGCTGGGCTGGCTCTGTCTTGAAGTCGATCGTATGGTCGTCGACAATCGTGGGGGTGACGGTCATACCGCCGAAGTAACGACGGGATTCGCATGCATTCTTGTCGCTCATGATGCGCTCGAAGCTATGCTTGACATCCTTGGCATCGAAACCCGTGCCGTCGGAAAACTTCACGCCTTCACGCAGGTGGAAACGCCAGCTGCCATCCACGTTCTGCTCCCATTTTTCAGCGAGGCGCGGTTGCACGCCGTTCTTGCCGCGCACATCAAGCTCGGTCAGCGTCTCGCTGACATTTTCCATGATGATACGGCCAATATTGGAGCGGGTCGCCATGCAAGGCTCCAGCAGGTCAGCCTCTTCCGCCAGCACGATCTTGATCGGCCCCGACGCCGCAAGCGCCGGCGAAACCGCGGCGCTAAGGCAACCCATAACAAGGGCGCCCGCAATCAATGACTTCTTCATTCCGTTCTCCTCCCAGATCAGAAATTCAGCAACATGGCGGCGTGCCGCAAGAGGCATTCAAAAGCCCCGTCTCCTGCATTGAGGAGCATGGCGTGCGGATGATCGTCTCCTCCACCCGTTATCAAAGCATCGACGCTATCACATTTTTTGTCAAATTATTTTTCAGAAGGATTTTTTATTGAGACTTAGTACAGAAGTTTTATGTTTATAAAACATACACTTATTTTAATTCATCAAAAATTTTCGGACGTCCTTTTGTCTTAAATAAACTTGACAACTTTTTGAATATGCCATTTTCATCAGACCAAGAGGAGACCACGATGACCCCTGATGACATTGCTCACGCCATGACCGGAGCCATCCATGCCGTTTCGGAAAACCGGCACGAAGCGTTCCTGCCATCGCCGATGATCCAGAACCATGCGAGCTTTCTGCACCTTCTGCAGGACGGCACCCTGCTGTGCGCCTGGTTTGGCGGAACGCTGGAGGGAAAATCGGATATTTCGATCTTCGCGTCCGCGCTCACACCCGGCGCGAGCCGGTGGGGAGCGCCGCAGCGCCTGAGCAACGATCCCGCCCATTCCGAACAGAATCCGGTTATTTTCACCGCACCTGATGGCACTCTCTGGCTGTTTCACACCGCCCAGCCATCCGGCAATCAGGACGAATGCCGCATCCGCATGGCGCGGGTCGTCCACGACCCGGCAACGCCGGAAAAGCTGTCCGCCGAAGATGGCCGTTTTCTCGATCTTCCGAAAGGCTGCTTCATCCGTGCGCCGCTTCGCATCCGCGATGACGGCGCATGGCTTCTGCCGATCTTCCGCTGCGTCCAACGCCCCGGCCAGAAATGGAACGGCAGCCACGATACCGCAGCACTCGGCATATCGAAAGACAACGGCCTCACATGGCAATTGCAGGAGCTGGCGGGCTCGACCGGCTGCGTTCATATGAGCCCGGTTGCGGGCGCGAATGGGCGCTACTCCGCTTTTTTTCGCCGCCGTCAGGCCGATCTCGTTTACCGCACGGAAAGCACAGATGGCGGTCGCTCATGGACAGAACCGCTGCCGACCGACGTACCGAACAATAATTCCTCCATCGCCGCGATCAGGCTCGCACACGGCAGGCTGGCGATGATCTGCAACCCCATCAACGCCGCGCAATCCAGCGACCGTCGCGCCTCGCTTTATGACGAACTGGGCGAGGAAGACGACAGACCGGATGCCGATCCGAGCGGTGGATGTGTGCCCATATGGGGCGTGCCGCGCGCGCCGGTTTCCATCTGCCTGTCCGATGACGACGGCCGCAGCTTTCCTACCCGGATTTTGATCGAGGACGGGCCGGGCACCTGCCTGTCCAACGATTCGACCGACGGCCGCAATCTGGAAATGTCCTATCCATGGCTTCTGGAGGCAGCGGACGGTACCCTGCACGCAAGCTACACCTATCATCGCCGCGCAATCAAATATGTCCGGCTGGCGCCCGGCTGGGCAGACGCCAAGGACGGGAGAATCGGATGAGCAACATCATTGGTATCACCATGGGTGACCCCTGCGGCGTCGGCCCGGAAATAACCGTCCGCGCGCTTGCGGAAATGTCCGCCCCGGATAGGGAAGCAACGCGGATTTATGGCAACCTTGCCACGCTGGAAGCGGCGCGGGGTGCGCTTGGCATCGACATCGATCTTACTCGGAATGTGGTCGATCTGCCGGTGGAGGGTGCGCCGCTGCCATGGGGCACGCTGTCGCCGGTTGCCGGAGACGCCGCTTTCCGTTTCATTGAAAAAGCGGTGCGGGATGCCGAAGCGGGCGCAATCGGCTGCATCGTCACTGCTCCGATTAACAAGGAGGCCCTCAATCTTGCGGGCCACCATTATGACGGCCACACCGGCATGCTGCGCAGCCTGACCGGTTCTTCAGCCGCCTACATGTTGCTTGCCTCCGAGCGGCTGAAGGTCATTCACGTCTCGACCCACGTGTCCCTGCAGGAAGCCATTCAACGGGCAACGACGGAGCGGGTGCTGGCGACCATCCGCGCTGGCAATGCTCATCTGAAGCGCATCGGTTACGAGCGGCCGCGCATCGCGGTTGCCGGTATCAATCCGCATTGCGGCGAAAACGGTCTGTTTGGCACCGAGGATGATGACCAGATTGCGCCAGCGGTTGCCGCCGCGCGCGCTGAAGGCATCGAGGTACACGGGCCGATCTCCGCCGATACCGTGTTCCACCGCGCCTATTCGGGCACTTTCGATCTGGTTGTCGCGCAATATCACGATCAGGGCCATATCCCGATCAAGCTCGTCGCCTTTGATACCGCCGTCAATGTCTCGGTCGATCTGCCGATTGATCGCACTTCGGTCGATCATGGAACGGCCTTCGACATCGCCGGCAAAGGCATCGCCAATCACGGCAACATGAATGAGGCCATAGCCTATGCGCGCAAGCTCGTGGCGGGCAAGGGCGCAAGAGGATGAACACCATGTCCACAGCCTCCATTCTCATCCATCAGCCGCGCAGGCTTGCCGTTGGCGCCGGCACCATTTCTCAGGTCGGCGCCTGGGCCGTCAAAACCGCTTCGACCCTGGTGATCGCCACGCCGCTGACCGCGAAATTTGCCGACCGGCTGCAATTGCAGGGTCCTTTCACTGTCTTTGACGCCATTCCCGGCGAACCGGACACAGGGACGCTCGATGCAGCACTGGCCGCAGCGCGCGCCGCCAAACCCGATCTCGTCATCGGCCTCGGCGGTGGCTCGGTGATGGATGTGGCGAAACTCGTCGCCGCACTCTGGAATTCCAGCCAGACGCTTGAGGATGTGGCAGGACCGAACAGGGTCGCAGGGCGCGACACCAGGCTCGTCCAGATCGCCACCACCGCCGGAACCGGCTCGGAAGCCGGGATTCGCTCGCTCATCACCGATCCCGTCAAGGGCAGCAAGGTCGCGGTCGAAAGCCCTCATCTGATTGCCGATTTCGCGGTGCTCGATCCGGAACTCACGTATTCCGTGCCATCAGCTGTGACAGCGGCGACGGGGGTGGATGCCATGGCGCATTGCGTGGAGGCTTTCACCAATCGCAAGGCCCATCCGATGATCGACGGTTTTGCCCGCATGGGCTTTTCGCTGGTGGGCAAATATCTGGCGCGCGCCGTTCGCGACGGCGCTGATACCGAAGCCCGCGAAGGAATGATGCTCGCCTCCTACTATGGCGGCATCTGCCTTGGCCCGGTCAATACGGCGGCGGGTCACGCCATCGCCTATCCGCTCGGCACGCTTCTCAACCTGCCGCACGGGTTGGCAAACGCTATCGTCTTCCCGCATGTTCTGGCTTTCAACCAGCACGCCGTTTCGGCAAAGACGGCGGAGGTGGCCGGAGCGCTTGGGCTTCGCGAGCATCTTTCATCCGATGATCTTCGCAAGGCAGCGACAGATTTCTGCGCCGGCCTCGGCATTGAAATGTCCCTTGCGCGGCACGGGGCAAGCGAAACCGACCTTCCCCGTTATGCGCAAGACGCTCACGCAATCCGCCGGCTGATGGACAACAATCCCGTCGATATGAGCCTTGATGACGTGCTCGGCATTTACCGCCGCGCTTTCTAATCGAAAGTCCGGTGCGCTATCGCGCGCACCGGCTCGCCGTCACTTCCCTCAATCCGTATGCGAAGACTCGAAGAGGCGGTCACGTGATCCCGTCAGATGGTCGTGCATCAGCCGCCGCGCGGCCTCGGCATCTCCTTCGGCAATCGCCACCGCAATCGCCTCGTGCTCGGCAAACACGCGGGTAAGGCCGGATGCCTCGCGCTTCACCGACATGCCGTGAAACTTCATTCCCACCGCAATGTGGTCCTTGAGAGCCTCCATCGCAGTGGAGAAATAGCTATTCCGTGCCGCCCGCGCGATGGCAAGGTGGAACTGATAATCGGCATCCTCACGGTGGGACTGGCGATTGGTGGCGTCCCGCATCAGCTCGAGCGCCTTTTTGATTGCGACGAGCCTCTCGCCATCATGCCGCAAGGCCGCCGCCGCCGCAGCTGCCGGCTCCAGAGTCAGCCTGAATTCATAACAGTTCAGCAGGTCAGCGACATTTTCGAGCTGGCCGAAGCCCAGCGGCTCGCGCAGGCCGAATGCCCGCACATAGCTGCCGGAACCCCTTCGCGAATAGATGAACCCCTGTTCGCGCAGCCGCCGAAGCGCCTCGCGGACCACCGGTCGCGACACTTCGAATTCCATGGCGAGTTCATGTTCGGTCGGAAGCCGTTCATCCGGCTTGTAGGCGCCGGATTTGATCGCCCGGTGCATTCTCTCGAAAATAATGTCCGGAAGTGCCTTGCGCGCCGTTTCTTTCATCAGCCCCATCTGGTCAGCTTTCTCCAGCGTCATTTTCGCCAAGCATCATTTTCGCAATCCGTTTCAACGTGTCAGCTTGCCCAAAACCACCTGACTTCGCAATGATACATTGGTCGCCGGACCAGCCGACACCAAGACCGGGCAGGCACTCGCCGGCAAGGCGCAGACGCGATACCCCCATGGCAAGCAGCACCGCTTCGGCCGTGGCGCCGCCGGACAAAAGCAACGTGTCGGTCCCGGTGGTGAAAAGCGGCACGACGCCATACGCCAGCTGGTCTGAAACCTCGAGCGGGGAAAGATCTTCCGCCCCTTGCGTCGCGTAAACGAGCGTCAGGCTGGAACGAGCATGCGCGTGAAACGGCACGACGCCATTGGGTGCATCGGTGACCGATACCAACCCCGTTCCTTTAAGGATTTCAATTTGTTCAACGGTGATCGGGTCGCGCGAACCTATGACGAAAAGCCCCTTACCCGCGGGAATAGATGCCGCTTCGGGCACCGCCTGCGCTGTCATCATTTCGGCCAGCGCCTCGGCCAGCCCTCGCGCGCCCACCAGAAGATCAACCCCGTTTGCGCGCCCGGCAAGCAAAGCCTCCCTGATGTCCGCATGCGATAGGGTGTCTGGTATTGCGCAGCGGCTGGCGTGACCGCCCAGTCTTTCATGAACCGAAATCGTGCCGTCAACGCCAAAGCCGGACACGGAACCGTCTACGACGATGCGTCCAAAATCCGGAATGGCTGGCGCTACAAGCGCATGCCGATAGGAAACAGCATCCATTTCGGCGGCGATATGTCCTTTCAGGCGGGAATCGATCTTCTTGAACAGAACTGTATCGGCCGGAACCAGTGCCATCAGTTCCTGCGTGCGGCGGCGGGCTTCATCCGCCTTGCCATCCCGACAACCCAGATTGACGCTGAGGACGGCCGGCGCATCGGCCACCGCTGCACGGACGCCGTCAAGACCAATCGCAACTTCAGTCGAAAGCCCACGCCCGGCGAAGGGGGCGGCCGCATCAAGCGCACCGGTCAGGTCATCGGAAAAAATCAACAGCACGGGCGAAACCTTAAGAAAAGTTGTAATGTTTTCCTTCGATAAATTTATTTATAATCAATAGATAAATGGATGTGAATAACAAAAACAACACGACAGCTCGATTAGCCGCACCGACACATGTCGTCGTCATCGGCGAAAGACGGCAGGGAGAGGTTGATCGCTAGACGAACCGGAAAGGCAGGCCTGAGATGAGCGCTTTGACAAAGCGCTTCTTCTGAAAGCGGCCGTTCAGCGAAACGCGCGGCAACAGCATCGGCTTTTCAAGGCTATCGGCCCCAAGAATACCGGCCTGCGTGGTAACAGCTACGGGAAATCCCGCATCAAACACCGCTTTCGCCTCGCGTTCTCCCACGGCCTTTATCCAGCCATAGGGATAGGAAAAGGACCTCGGTCGACGGCCGACATAGGTCTCCACCCGTCTTGTCGATTCCTCGATTTCGTATGCCAGACGCGCCGCATCGATCTTGCGCATGTTCACATGCATCATGGTATGCGCGCCGAGATGGACCAGGGGATCGCTCGACAGCGCCTTGAGTTCGGCCGCATCCATGACGAGTTTTTCCACGATCGCGATCGGATCGATACCATGTTGCCCCGCGACACGGTCGATCCTCTCCACCGCCTCGTCCTCCGCGAATATCTGGACGAAGTTTTCCAGACGCGCAAAGGCTTCCGCTTTTTGTGGAAGGCTGCCGGATTTAATCTGCTCCGGCCCTGTCCCGAAATCGAATTCAAAGGACGTGGCTTTCTGCGTCAGCGTGGCAGTGGTTTCCCACCACACGCTACGCGTCCGCTCCACAAAACCCGGCGTGATGAAAATCGTATAGGGAACAGCATATTTCCGGAAAATCGGTGCAGCATATTCGGCATTGTTGCGATAGCCGTCATCAAGCGTGAAAGCGCAGAACGACCGTTTCTCGGAACTATCGGCGAGCAGGCCCGGCAGATCGTGCAGATGAACGGGAACGAGACCACATTCGAGCGCCGCCTCTATCGCCTCTTCCAGAAATTGTGGCGTGATCGACAAGTGTGCATTCGGCGCAAAAGCTGACGCTTCCTCGTCCGGACGAACATGGTGGAGCGTGAAGATCACGCCACGCCCGGCAAGAGCCGGAAAAGCCGCACGAACCGCCGGCAGGGAAGCTATCTCCAGCCCCGCCCTTATGACCCCATATTTCAGAGAGCGTTTTACCGACCGCAAAAACACCATTACCGATTACCGCAACTTCAAACCGGGCAGAACCCGTTTTTTGATGACTCTCCAGACCGTGAGGGGCAGGTCGATAAGGCCCGGCAAAGGATCGTTCGCCGCAAAAGCCGCCCAGCTGCGGATTGTGCGCAGAGAGGCGACATAGTCCCCAATTCCCGCCTGTCCCCGTCGATTCAACGTCAATGCGGCAATGGCATCACGGACAAGATAGGACCATGACACACCTTGCCGCGCATCTAGCATCTGGCCGCGCGGCATGTCGTTGGCAACCTGCCACAGCAGCGCGCCGAGATCGATGCCGGCCGCTGAACACAGGCCAAACCACGACCATGGGCGAGGATTAACATCGAGAAGTTTCAGCGATCCATCCCTGCCATCCCGCTTGAACTCCACCTCGACCAACCCGCTGTGACCGGCCGATTTCAATATCTTCCTTGCCGCATCGATCGCTTGAGGGTTGTCGACAACCTCGACACAGGTGCTGGTGTAACCAAAATCGACGGGATACTGACGCAGGCGTCGGGCGGTGAATTCTGCAACAGGCTCGCCATCGCGCCAGAGCGCCGCATAGGAAAACTGGCTTTCTCCCCCGCCGGGAATGAGCTCCTGCACGACGACATTGCCCGCGCCGATCTCGCCGCTCGCAGCGGCAAAAGCGGCTTTCAGCGCCTGCCTGTCATCGGCGCGGATAACCTTCGCCCGGGAAATCGCGGTATCGCCCCCGCCCATATTCGGCTTCAGGATAACGGGAAACGTCACGTCCAGCGCATCGGCGTCATCGGACGAGGTCATGGCATAGGTCCGGGGGAAGCTGACACCGAGTTCCGCCGCGCGTTTGTAGAGCAGCGGTTTCTCGCACAACCATTGAAGGGAGGACCAATCAGGCAGGACGATTTTGTAAAGGGCGGAAAGCTCGTCGCGATGTTGTGAAACGAGCTGAACCTCGCCATCCCCTGATGGCACCAGAAGACACCCTTTCAGATGATGCTTCTCTGCCATATCGCGTAAAAACGCCATCGCCCCTGCATCATGAGGACCGGACCAGCGGATCGTGTTCTTCACGAAACGCGACCAGCCCGGCAGCGGTGAATCATGGGTGATATAGTGCACAGGCACATCAAGGGCGCCAAGGCTGCGGGCAAGGGCAAGCGTGCCGTGAGCGCCACCAACAATAACAACACCTGGAATGGTCACAGCCTGATCCCCGCCCTATTCCATACCTTGATCGCAAAAATTGATAAATAAATTGGATATTTCTAAAGTATTGCGCGTTCGGAGATCGAATTGGCGGAGCCGAAGAGCCTCATGCTCTTTCGGCTGCCTGCGAACGGTTGGAAGTTTGCTTCGAAGGCAAGCGCCTTACGCCTCTTTGCGCACAGGGCGCGGCTCGCCTTTGTCATCCACCGCTACCATGATGAAGACGGCCTCCGTAACCTTTTCCCGGGAATCCTGATAGTGCCTGCGGGTCCAGGCCTCGATCTTGAGCGTGACGGAGGTGCGCCCAACCTTTTCGATCCTAGTATAGACACACAATGTATCGCCGATCTTGACCGGTTTCTTGAAGACGATTTCATGAACCGCCACTGTGACGGTACGCCCGCCTGCCACATCATTGGCGCGGACGAAGGCGGCAAGGTCCATCTGCGACATCACCCAACCGCCGAAAATGTCGCCGGCCGGATTGGCGTCAGCCGGCATGGCAAGCGTTCTGAGCGTGAGTTCCATATCGGCGGGCGGTTGCTGTTCCATATCAAATTCCTTTCAAGAACCTCCCGCCGCCGGATTTAAACAACCGCGCCCCCTCAGCCAATAGCCGATTTTTCGCGGCAGCCCTTCCAAAACAGCAAGGAATCACGAAGCCATCGTAAGCTTCGGTTAACCATGATGCGGCACGATTCCAAAAAACCGCGAGGGCGTGCGAATGGCCTATGACTGGAGTGGAAACAATAAGATACAGCAGCGCTACGACCGTATCATTCTCGCGGTTGCCAGCGTCATTGCCATCAGCCTGGCGACCGGCACCTTTGTTCTGCGCTCGCAGATGGAGCCGGACGGCACCATAAGCCTAGCCAAACAGCAACGGCTGGACCTCGAAAAATGGCATTTGCGGCTTTGATCCGCACTGTGAGATCAACAGCAGCATAACCCGGCGGCTTATTTTGGAGCGATATCCGGCTTTACGGTATTTTCCTTCATGGGGGCATGGTCCAGATGGGCCAAAGCCGGGGTAAGAACCGACAAAAATGTCTCTGATCTGCCGATATAGATAATCGCTACGCCGTCGATCCCATTCAAAACCTCCGCCAGCGTATCCTGTGTCTGTTTTTCCAGCCCTTCCAGCAAATCGTCGATGACGATGAATTTCGGCTTCAACAACAGGGCATTGGCGATCCTAATGCTGGCCTGTTCATCCGAATCCAGCTTCTTGTCCCAGCGAATGTGTTCATCAAGCCGGGGCGCCATTTCACCGAGACCGCACGCGGTCAGCGCCGCGACATAGTCTGCCTCCACAAACCGCTGGGGCGCGCGCGGATAGGCCAGAATTTCGCGCAGCGTTCCTGTTGGCAAATAGCCGTGCTGGGCAATGAAAAGCGTGTCGGACTGTTCGGGCATTTCTATCCTGCCCTGCCCCCATGGCCACAGGCCGGCCATGGCGGCAAACAGCAGCCGCCGGTTCACGCCCTGTTCGCCATTGATCATCAGACGATCACCCCGCCCGATTTCAACCTCGGCCTCACGCAGCCGGAAACCCCGCTCCAGATCCTGTCCGCCCGCATCGCGGCAGATAGTCACCGACCGAAGGCGGATTTTTTCGTTGTCGGCACTCCGTTGAAGATCGATTGCGAGGCCGTGCTGTTCAACGCTATCCATCTGGATCAGAGCGTTGCGAAACACCGAAACACGCTGCAACGTCGCCTTCCAGCTGGCAATCGGCCCGAAATTGTCGATATACCAGCGAAGTGCGGTATTGACCTGGTTGAAGGCGCCGACGGCCATCATCAGCCCGCCGAAGGTGAGGTTGCCGGAAAAATAGACCGGCGCTGCAATAAGAATGGGCGCCACAACCGCCAACCAGCCGTAGCCCGACGACACCCAGGTCAGATGCGTCATTGCTAAAGCGAGCCCGCGGATTACGCCGAGCACGGCATCGATATCAACGCCGATCCGCCGCCGCTCGTTTTTTTCACCACGCGCAAGCGCAATCGCCGCCAGATTTTCGCTGGCCCGCATCAGGGAAAAGCGTAGTTCGGCCTCTTTTGAATAACGTTCAGCATTCAGGCCGACCAGACGATAGCCGACAAGGTTGCTGAGCAGGGACGCCGAGCCCGCATAAAGGATCGCCGCCCAGACCATGTATCCGGGAATCGCAACCGGATCGCCGTTGATCGTGATGGAAAAGCCTGCCGACAATGTCCACAGAACGCCGATGAAGCTGATGAGCAGGATCGTCGCATTCACAAGGCCGATGGAAAGCGCCGTGCTGCTTTCCGCAAGGTTGCGGACATCGTCGTGCAAACGCTGGTCCGGATTGATCGCAATCGTGCCGAAACCGGCAAGGCGGGCGGCGCGCCCCGGTTTCAGCCACTGGTCCACCATATCCTTGGCAAGACCCTCGCGCATGTTCAGCGCCGTCATCTGGTTAAGCCAGGTCTGAATGACATTGAGAAGCAACAACAGCCCAGCAATGATCGCGAAGACTTCGAGCTGATGGAGGAAGGCGTCAAGATCGCGCCGCTCCAGCGCATTGTAAAACGGCGCGTTCCACTCATTGAGCCTGATCTGCCCGTAAGCGGTGAGCAATATCACCGTGAGCAGGGCAATCGACAGCAATATCAGCCGGTTGCGAACCGGCGACGTCCAGAAGGCATTGCCCATCATGCGTAGTTGCGAACGAAAATCGAGATCGAAGCCCGAAAGGTTCGCCGCACTCTTGCGCTGATCGTCGGTCACCGTTGTTGCCATTCATTCCATTCCGAAACGTCAGTCGGCAAGGAAAGCGGTTTGCGATGCTGCACCTTGCGATGCCCAGCAATAACACGCCGTTCAACCTTGTCCACAACCGAGGAGAAATCCCCAGGGAGACAATTAAAAAGCCGCGGCAATTCTTCGCGCCGGCAAACATCGGCGCCTCGGCCAACAATGCGGGTGCCTCCGGAAATGATCCTTGCTTTCTTTTCCTGCATTGCACAAAATCCAAATAATTTCAGAGGGGCGGACAAACCGCATAAACCGGAAAACCGGGCAAGGCAGATTAATGGCGATCAAAGCGAGCATCTATCATCTGACGCATTATAAATACGACAATCCGGTTCGCCTTGGACCGCAAATCATAAGATTGAAGCCCGCCTCGCACTCCAGAACCCATGTCATCAGCCATTCTCTCAAGGTTTCGCCGTCAAATCATTTCGTGAACCTTCAACAGGACCCATACGGCAATTATCTCGCCCGGTTCGTTTTTCCCGAGCCGGCGACGGAATTCAAGATCGAGGTCGATCTTGTCGCCGATATGACGGTTTACAATCCGTTCGATTTCTTCGTTGAGGAAGAGGCGACCAAGTGGCCGTTCGATTATCCGCAGGAGCTGCGGGAAGATCTGTCCATCTACATGAAACCGGAACCGACCGGCCCCCTGCTTTCCGCCTTCATGGCCACCGTGGACCACACACCCGGACAGCCGACGGTGGATATGGTCGTCGGCCTCAACGCCCGTCTGCAGCAGGAAATCGGTTACGTCATCCGCATGGAACCGGGTGTTCAGACGCCGGAAGAAACGCTGGCTTCCGGCAAGGGTTCATGCCGCGACACCAGCTGGCTGTTCGTCCAGATCTTGAGACATCTCGGCCTTGCCGCACGTTTCGTGTCGGGATACCTCATCCAGCTGACACCGGATCTCAAGGCATTGGATGGCCCGTCAGGGACAGAGGTCGATTTCACCGATCTGCATGCCTGGGCCGAGGTCTATATGCCGGGCGCCGGCTGGGTCGGTCTCGACCCCACTTCGGGGCTTTTGACCGGCGAGAGCCATATTCCGCTGGCGGCAACGCCGCATTTCCGCAATGCCGCGCCGATTTCCGGCGGTTATTTCGGCGAGGCCAATACGGAATTCGCTTTCGACATGCAGGTTCGGCGCGTTGCCGAGACCCCGCGCATCACCAAACCCTTCTCCGATGAGAGCTGGGAGAGCCTCAATGCACTCGGCGAAAAGGTCGATCAGGTTCTGAACGCCCATGACGTCAGGCTGACCATGGGCGGCGAGCCGACCTTCGTTTCCATCGACGATTTCGAATCCGAGGAATGGAACACCGGCGCGGTTGGACCGACGAAACGCGAAAAAGCGGACGTGTTGATCCGCCGCCTGCGCGAACGTTTCGCGCCCGGCGGCTTCCTGCACTACGGGCAGGGAAAATGGTATCCGGGCGAAAGCCTGCCGCGTTGGACATTTTCACTCTACTGGCGAAAGGACGGTCTGCCGATCTGGCAGAACCCTGCGCTGATTGCCGAAGAAGGCGCAAATACCGGTGTTGCGGCCGACGACGCGCAAAAGCTACTGAGCGGTATCGCCACTCATCTCGGTGTGGAGCCCGATCTGGTGCTTCCGGCCTATGAGGATCCGGCCGAATGGATCATCAAGGAAGGTAGTCTTCCCGAAAATGTCGATCCGTCCAACTCGAAACTGAAAGACCCGGAAGAACGCAATCGCCTTGCCCGCGTGTTCGAACGCGGGCTGACGACACCGACGGGTTATATTC
The DNA here is from genome assembly GCF_013318015.2 of Agrobacterium tumefaciens. Lineage (NCBI taxonomy): Bacteria > Pseudomonadati > Pseudomonadota > Alphaproteobacteria > Hyphomicrobiales > Rhizobiaceae > Agrobacterium > Agrobacterium tumefaciens. The sequence goes on from NZ_CP115842.1 coordinate 1,073,601, forward strand.
TTCCGGTGCAGGCGTGGAACGCCAAGCCCACCACAGACAAACGCTGGGTCAGCGAGAAATGGAAAACACGGCGCGGCAAGATTTTCCTCGTTCCGGGTGATAGCCCGGTAGGTTACCGCCTGCCGCTTGGCACCCTGCCCCATGTGCCGCCATCCGCCTATCCTTATATCCATGAAGCTGACCCTTCGATCCCGCGAGGGCCGCTTCCCGAGAAATTCCAGCCCTCCGGACGCACCATGCCGGAAGCGTCTTTCCATGCGGATGAGGCATCCGGCCAGGAACGCATCGAGCAGACGCTTGGTGAAATCGGCGGCGCGGTGCGCACAGCCATGTCGGTGGAACCGCGCGATGGACGGCTCTGCGTCTTCATGCCGCCTGTCGAACGCATCGAGGATTATCTGGAACTGGTCGCAGCGGCAGAAGCGGCAGCGGCCGAGCTCGGGCTGCCCGTCCATATCGAAGGTTATGCTCCACCACATGACGAGCGTATCAATGTCATCCGTGTAGCGCCCGATCCCGGCGTCATCGAGGTCAACATCCACCCGGCCGCAAGCTGGAAGGATTGTGTCGACATCACCACGGCGGTCTATGAAGAGGCGCGACAGACGCGTCTGGGCGCTGACAAATTCATGATCGATGGTCGTCACACCGGCACCGGTGGTGGCAACCATGTGGTCGTGGGCGGGGCCAACCCGAATGACAGCCCTTTCCTGCGCCGTCCCGACCTTCTGAAAAGCCTTGTATTGCACTGGCAGCGGCACCCGTCGCTTTCCTACCTGTTCTCCGGCCTGTTCATCGGACCGACGAGTCAGGCGCCCCGCATCGACGAAGCCCGCCACGACAGTCTTTACGAACTGGAGATCGCGCTGGCGCAGGTGCCTGCCCCTGGCCAGGGTGCGCCGCCGCTGCCATGGCTGGTCGACCGCCTGTTCCGCAACCTCCTGACGGATGTGACGGGCAACACCCACCGCGCCGAAATCTGCATCGACAAGCTGTTTTCTCCCGATGGGCCGACCGGCCGCCTTGGCCTTGTGGAGTTCCGCGGCTTCGAAATGCCGCCGAATGCCCGCATGTCGCTCGCCCAGCAATTGCTGGTGCGCGCCCTCATCGCCCGTTTCTGGAAAAACCCCGCCGCCGGCAAATTCGTGCGCTGGGGCACGGCACTTGCAGACCGATTCATGCTGCCGCACTACATCTGGGCGGACTTTATGGACGTGCTCGGAGACCTGAGGGAAAATGGCTTCGACCTGAAGCCGGAATGGTTCACAGCCCAGCAGGAATTCCGTTTCCCCTTCTTCGGTGAGGTGGAATACGAAGGCGCGAAGCTGGAATTGCGCCAGGCTCTGGAGCCCTGGCATGTTATGGGTGAACAGGGTGCCATCGGCGGAACCGTGCGTTTTGTCGACAGCTCCGTCGAGCGTATGCAGGTCCGCCTCGAAACCTCCAACCCTGCGCGCTATACCGTGGCGTGCAACGGTCGCGCCGTTCCGCTAACTCCAACGGAAAACCGAAGCGTTGCGGTCGCCGGTGTTCGTTTCAAGGCGTGGCAGCCCTCTTCCGGCCTGCATCCCGTTCTGCCGGTCAATTCGCCCTTGACCTTTGACATTTATGATACATGGTCGGGACGATCGATCGGCGGATGCATCTACCATGTTGCTCATCCGGGTGGTCGCAATTACGAGACCTTTCCCGTCAACGGCAACGAGGCCGAGGCACGCCGCCTTGCCCGTTTCGAACCATGGGGACATACGGCCGGGCAATATCCGTTGATGGCGGAAACCGTGTCGCCAGAATTTCCGCTGACGCTCGATCTGCGCCGGCCATACGGAGTGTAAATTGTCCAAAGCCCCGGCCACGGAACGCAAGACGGAAACGAGCGCGCAATCGCGCGGGCTTGACTACTCCACCTTGCCCGGCGTGGCCGATGAGATGCTCGATACCAACGGCAAGGTCAGACCGGTCTGGAAAACCCTGCTCGGTGCCCTGTCGCGCATGTCGGAACGCGAACTGCATGAGCGCTTTGCCCGCACCGACCGCTATCTGCGCGATGCGGGCGTGTTTTACCGCGATTACAGCAAGGGCAGCAGCGAAAGAAACTGGCCGATCTCCCATATCCCGGTGCTGATCGACGACAAGGAATGGACGGTTCTTTCCGAAGGGCTTAAACAGCGCGCCAATCTTCTGGAAGCCATGGTCGCCGATTTTTACGGCGAAAACCGGCTGGTGAAGGAAGGTTACGTACCGCCGGCACTGATCGCCTCCAATCCGGAATATCTGCGGCCGATGGTCGGCGTAAAACCGGCAAGCGGCCATTATCTGCATTTCTGCTCGTTCGAGATTGGACGTGGACCTGATGGCAACTGGTGGGTACTTGCCGACAGGACACAGGCGCCCTCCGGCGCAGGTTTTGCGCTGGAAAACCGGGTGGCGACCACACGCGCGCTTTCCGACATCTATGCCGAAACCCATGTTCACCGTCTCGCTTCATTTTTCGGCGCTTTCCGCGACACCTTGCAGTCGCACAGAAAACATCCGGATGACCGCATCGCGGTGCTGACGCCCGGCCCCGCAAACGAGACCTATTTCGAACACGCCTATATCGCCCGCTATCTCGGCTTCATGCTGCTAGAGGGTGAGGATCTGACCGTGGTCAACGGCCGCGTGATGGTAAGGACCGTGGCCGGACTGAAACCGATCGGCGTGCTTTGGCGGCGCCTCGATGCCTCCTATTCCGATCCGCTGGAACTGAACCAGCAATCCCACATCGGTACGCCCGGCATGGTGCAGGCGCTGCGCAATGAGGCACTGACAATCGTCAACGCGCTCGGCACCGGCATTCTCGAAACACGGGCCCTGCTGTCCTTCATGCCGCGCGTCTGTCGCCACCTGCTTGGCGAAGACCTGAAACTGCCGTCCATCGCGACCTGGTGGTGCGGACAGGAATCCGAGCGCCGCCACGTTGCCGGCAATATCGAAGGCATGGTCATAGGCCCGGCCTATTCCCGGCTGCCCTTCTTCGAAGACAACGGTCAGTCCGTGCTCGGCTCGTCCTTACGCGAAACGGCGAAGGAATCGATCAGCGACTGGCTCGCTTCCGATGGCCACAGGCTTGTCGGCCAAGAGGTGGTGACGCTTTCCACCACGCCGGCCTATATCGACAACAAGCTCGTGCCGCGCCCGATGAGCCTTCGCGTTTTTGCCGCCCGCACCCAGGATGGCTGGCAGATCATGCCGGGCGGCTTTGCGCGGATCGGCAGCAGCAACGATGTATCCGCCATCGCCATGCAATCAGGCGGCAGTGCCGCGGATGTCTGGATCGTCAGCGACAAGCCGGTGGAACGCACTACGCTTTTACCGGCGGAAGAAAGCTTCACCCGCAACATGCCGGGTAGCCTGCCGAGCCGTGCGGCGGACAATCTCTTCTGGCTCGGCCGCTATATCGAACGTTCGGAAGGCGCATTGCGCATCTTGCGCGCCTGGCACGGACGTTATGCCGAATCCGCCGACCCACGTCAGCCCTTGCTTGCGCATGTGACGCGTTATCTCGAAGCGCTGGATGTGGAAATGAACGATGCCGTGCCGGAAAGCCTGCTGAACAACATCAACAGCGCGCTCTATTCCGCCAGCAACATCCGAGACCGTTTTTCGCCGGACGGATGGCTTGCGCTGAATGACCTTGCCAAGACTGCCCGTCGGTTCCACGCAAAGGTTTCGCCGGGCGACGACGCGACCCATGCCATGACGATCCTCCTTCGCAAGCTTGCAGGCTTCGCCGGTCTCGTGCACGAAAACATGTATCGTTTCACCGGCTGGCGTTTCCTGTCGATCGGCCGCTATCTCGAGCGTGGCCTGCATATGACAAGGCTTCTCGGCCATATGACCGGACCGGATGCGCCAGATGGATCCTATGACATGCTGCTCGAAATCGGTGACAGCGTCATGACCCATCGCCGCCGATACAATGTCAGCACGGCGGGTCTGACCGTCACCGATCTTCTGGCGCTCGATCCGCTCAACCCACGGTCCATCCTGTTTCAGCTGAACGAGATTCGTACTGAGGTGGAGCAGCTGCCGAACGCCTTTACGAACGGCCAGATGTCGCCCTTTTACCGCGAGGCAATGCGGCTGCATTCCGGCCTTGCCGTCATGACGCCGGAAAACATGAACGGCGCGATCTACCGCCAGCTCGAAACGGACATGGAACATCTCTCCGATGTTCTGGCCCAGACATATCTCGGATAACCCGATGCTTTATGACCTTTCCCTGCATATGGGTTACACCTACGACACGCCGGCCCATGGCGCGCGCCACATCATCCGAGTGCTGCCCCTGTCGATCCCGGGCCGTCAGCGCTTCATCGCCGGCACCATCGATGTTTCGCCGGTGCCGGAAGAACGGGCGGTCTTTGAGGATTTCTTTCATCAATCGGCCACCTCAGTGCATCTGCGCGCACCGCACGAAAAGCTGGATATCCGCATGCAGGCGCGTGTGATGGTGGAGGCACCTGCGCTGACGGCAGATTTTTCACCCGAGCTTTCACGCCTGCCGCAAGACCTTGCAGACGTCTGGTCGGTCGACTTCCAGTCACCGCATCACTTCATCGGCGCCAGCCCGAGACTAGGGACGGATACGGCGATATCGGCCTATGCGCGGGAATTGCTGAAGCCCGGAATGACCATTCGCGAAATCGCACTCTCGATGTGCAAACGCATACACAAGGACTTCACCTATGACGGTGAAGCGACGACTGTCGATACGACACCGTCGGAAGCCTTCAAGCTGAAACGCGGCGTATGCCAGGACTTTTCGCATATCATGATCATGGCGCTGCGCAGCCTCGGAATTCCCGCCGGTTACGTCAGCGGCTTCCTGCGCACCATCCCCCCGCCGGGCAAGGAACGTCTGGAAGGTGCCGATGCGATGCATGCCTGGGTTCGAGTATGGTGCGGTGAGGCCGCCGGTTATCTGGAGCTCGACCCCACCAACGATATCGTTGCCGGCAGCGACCATATCGTCGTTGGCTATGGCCGGGACTATTCCGATGTCGCGCCGGTGATCGGCGTATTGAAGAGCTACGGCAACCAGCAGATCAAACAGGCCGTCGACGTCATTCCCGTCCAGTAATGATACATTACGTGTTATTATGAGCATACTCGAATTAATACTTGAAAAACTGCACCAATTTGAACGACATATAAAATTTAACCGTCTACATTAGTGGATTCTACATCGTTTGCGGGTTTCCTGCGCTCAGTCTAATGTTCTAATTAGTGAGCCCGTTATGATCTCCTCCGCATATCAAAAAATGACGCGCCGTTTCCTTGCCGATACGGGCGGCAATTTTGGCATGATGACGGCAATATTGCTGCCGGTGCTGCTTGGTTTTGCCGGCGCCGGCATGGAGCTGGCGAATGTGATGCAGGTGAAAGCGGACCTGCAGAACACGGCGGATTCGGCGGCTCTCGCGGCCGCGACCGAGGCCCGCTTGAAAGAAGGCGCTCTGACGGACGAACAAATCAAGGAAATCGCCAAGGCCTTCATCGCCAGCCAGATGGAAAAGACCCTGACCGAGGAGGAGAAGAAGGCGCTCGAGAAAAACTCTCCAGTCAATATTGGCACAACGGACGATGCGCGCGGCAAGACCTACACCATCCAGACCACGATAAACTACCAGATGCAGCTTAATCCGCTCTTGGGGTTCTTCGGGGCGAAAACACTCGATCTTGCCGCGACAGGCACCGCGGTAAGCACTGTCAACAAGGGCGCGCCGATCTCCATGTATCTGGTGCTCGACCGCTCGGGTTCGATGTCCTTCAAGACCGATACGCTCAACACCAAGAAAACGTCGTGCCAGAACTACACGGTCGATAACTGGGGGAGTTATCCCAATCTCAAAAATACATCGCCCTGCTACGTCAACAAGGCTACTTCGCTAAAAACCGCGGTCGGCTATCTCGTCGCGACGTTGAACAAGGCCGATCCCACTTATACCGCCAACGGCGGTTCCGAACTGGTTCGAACAGGAGCCTCGGTCTATACGCATGAGACCTACGCGGCCCAGCCTATCACTTGGGGTACTAGCAGCGTTGCCACCTATGTCGACAAACAGATCCCGGAGTTTCCGTCTGGCGGTACGGATGCCCGCAGCAGTCTGAATGCCGCATACAACGCCCTTAAAAAAGCGAATACCGTTGAAGCGAAAGAACACAAGGACAAGAAAAGCGAATCCTTCGAGCGATACATCGTTCTCATGACGGATGGCGAAATGACGGGAAACAGCTCCTCCTGGAGTTCCAGCATCGACCAGACCGTGCGCAATACCTGCGATACGGCCAAGAAAGACGGTATCAAGATTTTCAGCGTCGCGTTCATGGCGCCGGACAAGGGCAAGTCGCTGCTGCAACATTGTGCGTCCAGTCTCGACAATTATTACGCGCCTGAAAACATGGAGCAGATCGTTACCGCCTTCGGCGAAATTGCCCGCAAGGCTGCCGGCAGTTTGGCAACGCTGACCAATTAACGGAAAATCGAGCCAGCATCCCCCGGAAACGACCCCGCTTCCGGGGAGCGATGTTCCCGGGGCGACCTTGCCGGGTTGCATGGCTGGCACAGCGTGCGCGGCAGGTGACAGCGCCGGCGACACATGGCATAGGAGAGCCGCTCCCATTCACAGGCCCCTGTCATGATCCGCATCGAAAATATCAGCAAGTCGAACAGTCACCGCATTCTCTACATCGAGGCCTCCGCTGCGCTCAATCGCGGCGAGAAGATCGGCCTTGTCGGCCCCAACGGTTCTGGCAAGACCACGCTGTTCCGAATGATGACCGGCGAGGAACAGCCCGACGAGGGACAGGTCGTCGTCGAAAAGGGCATGACGGTCGGTTATTTCAACCAGGACGTCGGCGAAATGTCTGGCCGTTCCGCCGTGGCCGAAGTCATGGAAGGCGCCGGCCCGGTCAGCGAAGTCGCAGCCGAACTCCGGCAGCTGGAAGCCGCCATGTCCGATCCCGACCGGATGGACGAAATGGATGCCATCATCGAGCGTTACGGCGAAGTGCAGGCGCGGTATGAAGAACTGGACGGCTACGCGCTGGAGGGCCGCGCGCGCGAGGTTCTGGACGGGTTGAGCTTCAGTCAGGAAATGATGGATGGCGATGTCGCCAAACTTTCCGGCGGCTGGAAGATGCGCGTAGCGCTCGCCCGCATCCTTCGGATGCGCCCGGACGTGATGCTGCTCGACGAACCATCGAACCATCTCGATCTCGAAAGCCTGATCTGGCTCGAAGATTTTCTGAAGAACTACGACGGCGCGCTTTTGATGACCTCGCACGACCGCGAATTCATGAACCGCATCGTTACCAAGATCATCGAAATTGACGCTGGCAACCTCACCACCTATTCCGGCGACTACGGCTTTTACGAACAGCAGCGTGCGCAGAACGAAAAGCAGCAGCAGGCGCAGTTCGAACGCCAGCAGGCGATGCTCGCCAAGGAAATCAAGTTCATCGAGCGCTTCAAGGCGCGTGCCTCGCATGCCTCACAGGTGCAGAGCCGCGTCAAGAAACTCGAAAAGATCGACCGCGTCGAGCCGCCCAAGCGGCGCCAGACGGTCGCTTTCGAATTTGCGCCGGCGCCGAGATCTGGCGAAGATGTCGTAGCGCTGAAGAAAGTCAGCAAGGCCTATGGCAGTCGCACGATCTATGGCGAACTGGACTTCATGGTGCGGCGCAAGGAGCGCTGGTGCATCATGGGCGTCAATGGTGCCGGAAAATCCACCTTGCTGAAACTCGTGACTGGCACGACCACGCCGGATTCCGGCAATGTCACTCTCGGCGCCAGCGTCAAGCTTGGTTATTTCGCCCAGCACGCCATGGATGTTCTGGACGGCGACAGCACCATTCTGGAATGGCTGGAGGAACGTTTCCCGAAAGCCGGGCAGGCACCGCTGCGCGCCCTTGCCGGCTGCTTCGGTTTTTCCGGTGACGATGTGGAGAAGCGCTGCCGCGTTTTGTCCGGCGGTGAGAAGGCCCGTCTGGTCATGGCTGCCATGCTGTTCGACCCGCCGAATTTCCTCGTGCTGGACGAGCCGACGAACCATCTCGACCTCGACACCAAGGAAATGCTGATCAAGGCCCTGTCGGAATATGAAGGCACGATGCTTTTCGTTTCGCATGACCGCCATTTCCTGGCCGCCCTTTCCAACCGGGTGCTGGAACTGACGCCTGACGGTATCCACCAATTTGGCGGCGGATATACGGAATATGTAGAAAGCACCGGACAGGAAGCGCCGGGCCTGCGCAGCTGAGGCAGCTTGACGGACGTATGAGACGCAGAATTCCCGGGACAGGTTTCATCTTTTAACGTTTGCAGAGCGGATCGGTGGACTAACAAATGCAACTTAAAGACTGCTACAATTTCCACGATTTTCGCCGAATGGCAAAACAGCGTCTTCCCGGACCGATCTTCAACTACATCGACGGTGCTGCCGACGATGAGGTGACGTACCGGAGAAACACGGCCGCCTTCGAGAATTGCGATCTCGTTCCCGACGTGCTGCGGGGTGTGGCCGATGTGGACATGTCTGTCACCGTCATGGGGCAGAAGCTGGCGATGCCGGTCTATTGTTCCCCGACGGCGCTTCAGCGTCTCTTCCACCATCAGGGGGAGCGGGCGGTTGCGGCCGCAGCCGGAAAATTCGGCACGATGTTCGGCGTTTCTTCACTCGGCACCACCAGCCTCGAGGAAGCGCGCCGGATCAGCGGCGGCCCACAGGTCTATCAGTTTTATTTCCACAAGGACCGTGGTCTCAACCGCGATATGATGGCGCGCGCCAAGACTGCGGGTGTGCAGACGATGATGCTGACGGTGGACAGCATCACGGGTGGGAACCGTGAGCGCGACAAGCGCACCGGTTTTGCCATTCCGTTCAAGCTCAATCTTTCTGGCATTGCGCAATTCGCCATCAAGCCGGCCTGGGGGATCAATTATCTGACGCATGAGCGCTTCAGCCTGCCCCAGCTCGACGGCCACATCAAAATGGACGGCGGCGCGCTCTCCATCAGTCGCTATTTCACCGAAATGCTCGACCCATCCATGACGTGGGACGACGTCGCACAGATGGTGCGTGAATGGGGCGGCCCTTTTTGTCTGAAGGGTGTCATGTCCGTGGAGGACGCCAGACGCGCCGTCGATATCGGTTGCAGCGGCATCGTGCTTTCCAATCACGGCGGTCGCCAGCTCGATGGCTCGCGTAGCGCCTTCGACCAACTGGCCGAGATTGTCGACGCAGTCGGTGACCGTATCGATGTCATGATGGATGGCGGTGTTCAGCGCGGAACGCACGTCCTCAAAGCCCTGTCTCTGGGGGCGAAGGCCGTGGGGCTTGGCCGCTATTACCTTTTCCCGCTTGCCGCCGCCGGACAGCCGGGTGTCGAGCGGGCGCTTGAGCTGATGCGCATCGAAATCGAGCGCGGCATGAAGCTGATGGGCTGCACCACCGTCGACCAACTGACACGCCGGAACCTGCGGTTTCGTGACTAGAGCGGTGTCAGCGCGAGAAAATCGAGGCCTGTCGAGCTTATCGACAATATAGTCGGATAATCACCCGTACCGAATGACCCCTTTGAAACCACCATAGCGGTTTCGAGAGGTTTTCACGCTATCGGCGCTGCGCAGTGGTGACCTTGGCAAGACCGATCGAATATGATTATGGTTGCATGATGCAACCATAATGGATTTTGGCATGTCCGAAAGACCCTTTCCCATAAACGATATCCGCTCCACCTCGCGTCGGCTCGTGCGCGAACTCGGCTTCATGGGTGGAGACTTTGCCGGCACCGATCTGCCGCCCTCCGCCGTGCACGCCCTGATCGAGATCGAGGCATGCCCACGCATTACCGCACGCGATCTGGGAAAGATGCTTCGGCTTGAAAAGTCGAGCATCAGCCGCATGCTTCGCAAACTGGTTCTTTCGGGCGATGTTCTGGAAGAAACGGACGAAGAGGATAGTCGTATCAAGCGGTTGCGCCTCGCCGGGCGAGGACAGAAGCGGGTCGAAGCCATCCACACCTTTGCCAACCGACAGGTATCAAACGCACTGTCGCGGCTCGCGCCTGCGGATGGCCAAAAAATCCTTGACGGGCTTCGCCTTTATGCCGACGCGCTGGGAGACCGGGCCTACGCCGCGGCTCCCCCGATCGAAATCGTCAGGGGCTACAGGCCCGGCCTTATTGCCCGTATCACGCAAATGCATGCGCTTTATTATGCCCGGACATCAGGCTTCGGCCAGCGCTTCGAATCCGTTGTTGCCGAAGGTCTCGCCTCCTTTTGCAACCGGCTCGAAAGCCCGCAAAATGCGATCTGGGTCGCAATGCGTGGAGACGATGTCATCGGCTCCGTTGCAATCGACGGTGAAGATCTGGGACCGGGAACCGCGCATCTACGCTGGTTCATCGTCGATGATGGCGTGCGTGGCGGCGGCGTCGGGCGAAGGCTGTTGGCAACCGCCCTTGCGTTCACGGACGAAAAAGTATTCGCCGAAACCCATCTGTGGACTTTCAACGGACTTTTGGCGGCACGGCATCTTTACGAGGCCCAGGGTTTTACCTGTGTAGAGGAACGTCCCGGCAGCCAGTGGGGAAGCGAGGTTCTGGAACAGCGCTTCGTCAGGCCGCTTCCTATGGTTGGCGACGCTGAACGTGAAGCGAACTAAACCCCGTGGCGGCCGATCAAGCCGCCTTGAGAGCCCCCCGATGAGCAAGTGCGCCTGAACCCAGCTCGAACTGGCCGAGCAACCGGTTCAGCGCATCGACCTCGCCTGCAAGATTGTGGCTTGCGGCGGTCATTTCTTCCACCATCGCGGCATTTTTCTGCGTGTCCTGATCCATCTGATTCACGGCTGTATTGATCTGCTGAAGGCCGGACGACTGCTCTTGCGCGGATTCGACGATCGCGGCGACGTGCTGGTTGATCTCCTGCACTTCGGCGACAATCGCGTCGAGTGCCTTGCCGGTGTCGCCGACAAGATGCACGCCCTCTTCGACCTGCTGGTTCGATTTTGTGATCAGCGACTTTATTTCCTTCGCCGCGCCGGCAGAACGCTGTGCAAGTTCGCGCACCTCCTGCGCCACCACGGCAAAACCCTTGCCCGCCTCGCCGGCTCGCGCCGCTTCCACGCCGGCATTGAGCGCAAGCAAGTTGGTCTGGAAGGCAATCTCGTCGATCACACCGATGATACTGGAAATCTCGTTCGAGGATTTTTCGATCCGCTCCATCGCGATTACGGCCTGACGCACGACTTCGCCCGATCGTTCCGCACCGATGCGCGTGCGGGAAACCAGACGGCCCGCCTCGTGCGCACGGTTCGCGGCGTCTTTCACGGTTATTGTAATCTCTTCAAGAGCTGCGGCGGTTTCCTCCACGGCAGCAGCCTGCTGCTCCGTCCGCCTTGCCAGATCATCGGAGGCTGCCTTGATTTCATTAGCGCCGGCATCAATACCGGCGGCATTATCCGATACCCGCAGAAGCGCGTTCTGCAACTTCCCGGCAGAACCGTTAAAATCGTTGCGCACGGCATCGAACCGCTCGACAAAGGGATCGTTGATACGACAGGACACGTCGCCATCTGCGAGCCTGGCCAACGCCTGAGCCAGACTGTCAACCGCGAAACGGATGCCGCTCGCCTCATCGGCCGCCTTGTGTTCGCGGGCCACCCGCTCCTGTTCGCCAAGAGTTCGGTTGGCTTCCGCTTCCTGCTCCAGCAAGGCTTTTTCACGATTGTTTTCGCGCAAAACGTCAAGCGAGCGGGCAAGATCGCCGATCTCGTCCCTGGTCTCGATATCCTTCAATGTCAGCTGGAGATTTCCCCGAGCGATCTGGGCGGTCTCATCGATGACATTCGTGATGCGGTTGATGAACCGCCGTGCAATAAACCAGCCGGCCATCGCCAGCAGCACCGCCGCCGTTACGATCGTCAGGACGGCGTCACGCATCATTGCATGCAGCTGCGCAAAGACCGTGTCTTCCGGAACCGAGACGATTGCGTACCATTTCATGTCGCCGGTGAGCATGACCGGCAAGGCGACGGCAAGGGAAACCGTGCCGTCCTGTGCCGTCATTTCCAGCTCTTTTCCGGGATTGGCGATCAGTTTATCCCAGCCTGCAGTTTGTGCGCCGCCATCTGCGAGGTTCTTACCCATTATCGTCGCATCGGGATGGCTGATGATCTTGCCGCCGCCACTCACAAGGCTCATGAAGCCCGTTCCCATCGGCCGGACGGCTGACAACGCCTTGTTCGTTTCCTCCAGCGACAGATCGAGGCCAGCGACGCCCAGAGTTTTACCGTCGACGATGACAGGTTTGGCGACCGAGGTAATCAGAACCTCCTTGCCATCGATTGCGTAAGAATAGGGTTCGATGACGACTGTTTTCTTCAATGTGAAGGGCAACTGATAATAATCGCCTGGACCCGCGGTGGTATAATCCGTCAATGCGGTGTTGCTTATTTTGCCTCCGCTCCGCACCCAATAGGGTACATAACGACCAGTCGCATCATATCCCTCCTTGTTGACGAAGTCCGCATCCTTGCCATCGAAGGCATTGGGCTCCCATCCGGTCCAGAGACCAAGCAAATCGGGATTGTTCGCCAGCATGTGCCGGATAAGCTGATCGGCCTTGCTCCGATCGGCATCGCCCGACTGCTTCATCGATTCCAGAACCGAGCCGAGGCTATTGACGATGTGAATCATGCCGCCGATATTTTTCTCGGTCGTCAGGGCTTCGGCTTGCGCGATCTGCTGCATACGCTCCATACTGTTGGCCCTCGTATCCTCAAAGGACCGATAAAACAGCACGGCCGAAGCCGCGATCGTTGCAACGACGCCGCACGCGGCGACTGCGAAGATATTACGGCCCGTTGTCGATTTAAACAGCATGTCTCATCCTCACAAAAAATCCCGGCCGCGACGGCTGAGGTCACTGCGCGCAAGCCCAAAATGTCAACAACCAGACCGGAGGATAATATTAGAAAACTATGCTTAAAAATTACTTTAATTCATATTTTTAGCGCAATTAAGAAAACAGAAATAAATTATAAAACCGTAATATTGCAGTACATACAAAATATTACGCGATATCCGAACCTTCCGAAACGCCAGCATATATTGCAAGCTACGAGCAAGCTCAGCGGCACGCATCATTGCGTGCCGCTGATCAGGAAAACCGGGAGCCTTTAGTCCTGCAAACGCAGATCACTCCAGAAGCCGCGCAACTGGTCGGTCAATTGTGTGTAGAGGCCGTAGCGCCGCCGATAATGCGGGAGTTGCCCCGCATCCGGCCGGTAGGCACTGGCCACGCGGGTCATCGCTGCGACCGCCGCTTCATAGCCGGTATAGAGACCGACCGCCACGGCCGCGCCGATGGCCGCACCAAGCGCGCCGGTCTCGCGGGCCTCCGCGACACGCAGCGGGATTTCAAGAACGTCCGCCATGATCTGCGGCCAATGCTGGCTGCGGGAACCGCCGCCGGACATGACGGCACTGTCGATCGGCAGCCCCGCTTCCCTGAGAACGCCGATATGGCGGCGGTGTTCGAAACACACACCCTCGAACAGGGCTCTCAGCATGTGGCCTTCGCCATGCCATCCCGCCAGACCATAAAACCCGCCCCGAAGTTCCGCGCCCAGTCGCGAGCCGAAGATGAACGGGTGGAAGAACGGATCGTCGGCGCGTTGCGAAACGGAACCGACCAGATCGTTGCAGCGCTCGAAGGCATGGTCACCATGGTCACCGCGAACACGGTGCACGTACCATTCAAGATTGGCCGCAGAGGTGGCGCTGGACTCGATATTGACATAGCGGCCACGTCCAAAGGTCGTGACCATGAAGACATCGGGGCTGATGACCGGTTTATCCGCGAAAACCTGATTAATGCTCCAGGTGCCGGCGATGATAGAAGCCTCCCCGGCGTTGATGACGCCCGACCCCATGGCGCTGGAGACGACATCGAAAAAACCGCCGATAACGGGTGTGCCCTCGGAAAGCCCCGTCAGAGCCGAAGCCTCAGCTGTCACATGGCCGACGATATCCGCCGATTCTACGAGGCGCGGAAAAAAGGCGACGGCATCCTCAAGCCCGTAGAGCGACAGGAGTTCCCGGTCGAGCTTCGCTTCGGGGAAGGCAAGCAACCCCGCACCACTGAGATCGGAAATATCATTGGCAAGACAACCGGTCAGGCGGAAGTTCAGGAAATCCTTGCAGAACAGCACCGTTCCGATCTGGGCATATGTATCGGGCGCATGCCTTTTCACCCAGGCCAGCAGGCTGGGCGTTTGCGCGGGCCAAGGCCGTTGCAGACAACGGTTCTGTAGTTGCGCGCCGCTTTTCCGGTCAAGCTCTACCGCCACATCGGCGGCTCGGCTGTCAAGCGACTGGATACCGATCAGGGGCTGCTGATCCTTGTCCAGCAGGTAGAGACCGTTGCCGTGGCCGGCGCAACCGACGGCAAGGATGCTCCGGGGATCGACGGACGATTTTGCCAGAAGCTGGCGGATCGCCTCGCATCCGTTGCGCCACAACTCCTCCAGATCGCGCTCGACGTAACCGGGCTGCGGAAATGTCGAATGGCCGTCGATGGCGTGTTGCGCGACCTGCCGGCCGGCCGTGTCGAACAGCACCGCCTTGATAACCGTGTTGCCGACATCCAGACCCAATATATGATTTTTATCAGCCACGATTATAGATGTCCCATGCTTCTTCGCTGCCCGCACCCTGATGGATGATAGCCATCAAGGCCGCAACGACGGCCTTGGGGTTGTCATGCTGGTAGATATTGCGTCCATAGACCATCCCGTTCGCACCTTCGGCCACCAGTGCCGCTGATTTCGCCAGCACGTTGCGCAAGTCCTCACGCCCCCCGCCCCGCACCAGAACCGGGCACCGCGCTGCCTCGATGACCTTGTGAAAATCCAGCGGATTGCTGGTGGGATCGGCCTTGATGATATCGGCTCCCATTTCCGAGGCAAGACGCACCAGGGTGACGATCTTTTCAGCATCGCCATCCACCTGGTAACCGCCGCGCACATCATTGGGCAACATCACCAGCGGTTCGATCATCAGCGGCATGCCGTAACGATGGCAATCGGCGCGCACGCGGCTGATATTCTCGACGCATTGGCGAAACAGTTCCGGCTCGTCCGGCAACATGAACAGGTTCACGACGACGCAGGCGGCGTCCATCTCCAGCGCGCCGATGATCGGATCGTGATAGTTCTGGAGCTGCGACCACATGGTTCTGTGGCGCGTTGAATTATAGGGGTTGCCCATGTCGATGCGCATGACGAGCGCCGGCTTGTCGCGCTGCGGCCTTTGCTGCAGCAGGTCCGCTTGTCCGTAGGTCATCTGGATGGCATCGGGAGCTGCTTCCACCAGCCTGTCGACAGTTTGAGCCATATCCTCCAGCCCGACGAGGAAGCTCGGCTCGTTGCAAACGCCGTGGTCAATGGCAACGTCCAAGCATCCACCATTGCGGAACAGCCGGTTCATGCGCGCCTTTTTCGAAATCCGCATCATCATGCATTCTCCTTGCATCTGTGTTTAAGCATTGCCGTCGTGACCCCGTAAAAGGTCTCCAGTTCATCAACGAGCCGCTGCCGTTCGTCCGCCGCCTGCTGTGGC
Source organism: Agrobacterium tumefaciens (assembly GCF_013318015.2). Lineage (NCBI taxonomy): Bacteria > Pseudomonadati > Pseudomonadota > Alphaproteobacteria > Hyphomicrobiales > Rhizobiaceae > Agrobacterium > Agrobacterium tumefaciens. The sequence goes on from NZ_CP115842.1 coordinate 1,089,273, forward strand.
GCCCATCCCAGCTCGCGCGCTGCGACGCCAAGGATCGCATCGATCAGATCGGCATCGATGACGCCGGTAATGGCAAGCGTCGTGCGGCGCAGGATGAGATCCGTCAGATGGCGGACATGTTCGCAGCGGATCAGCCAGACCACCTCTGCCGCCGTGATCGGCGGTTTTTCGCAAAGCGGACTGTCATCCGGACGGCCCCGACAAAAACCCATCAACTCGAAGGCACGTGAACCATAGGCCGATGCCAGATACTCGGCCCGGTCCCGGTCGATCGAAAATTCCTCCGACAGCAGGGCCGGCAGGCGCCCGGCACCGCTGGGGAAGTTCCTGCCGCCGCCGATCGGGCGGTTCATTGTGCCAGTCAGCCGCTTGCGTCCGAGAAAGGCCAGAGCCTCGTCGGTCACCTGTTCGCCAAAGGCTCTGAACGTCGTCCACTTGCCGCCGATCATGCAGAGCTGCGGCGGATCGCCCTCCACGCGGTGGATGAAATGGCTGCGGGATATTCTTCCGGTAAAGGCCGCGTCGCTGCGCGGCAGCGGGCGGATGCCGCTGAAACTGTAGACGATGTCGGAATGGTCGATGGAAATATGCGGAAAGACCTGACGGACCGCATCGAGAATATAATCACGCTCTTCCGGTTCGCATCGCACCCGTTCGGGACGATCAACCTTGATATCTGTCGAACCAGCGAGAACCCGGCCAAGATAGGGAAAGAGGATACAGACACGGTTGTCGGCATTCTCGAAAAAAATCATATGGCCGTTCAAGGCCTTAAAGAGCGCCTCGTTGGCGAGGATCAGATGCGATCCCTTGGTGCCGGAAACGGTCGGTTTCGCCCTCCCCGCAACCTGTGTGGTCGTTAGCGCTCCAATCGTCTCATCGATCCAGGCGCCCGTCGCATTGACGATGATGCGTGGCCGGACGGGCAAGGTTTCGTCCGTGCCCTCCACCTTAAGACCATAATCACCGCCAGCACGGACAAACTCGGCATAGTTCAGCGCAATGCTTTGCGGCGCATCGGCCCGGGTGTCGATCAGAAGCTCCAGCGCAAGCCGTTCGGGCTGGCTGATCCACGCATCGTAATAGGTGGCCGAATATCTGATGCCTGGCGTCAGGCCCGGCCAGCGTTGCAACGTCTTGCGTGCGTTGCGGAAGGTGTGTCGGGGAAGGATGCGATTTTTGCGGGTGACGAAATCATAGAGCATGAGGCCCGCCTTGATGGCCAGTGCCCCCCGGCTGGCGGGTTTTCCGCCGGAACTCACAAAGGTCGCAGCCGCGTTGAACAAGCCGCTGAAGGTTGAAAATATCGGGATCGTCGTCGGCAGCGGATGAACCATATGCGGTGCCAGCGTCAGAAGCGCATCACGCTCCCGCAGCGATTCCGCCACAAGGCCGAATTCACCGTTTTCGAGATATCGCAGGCCACCGTGGATCATGCGCGAGGGTGCGGCACTGCAACCGGACGAGAAGTCGTTGCGCTCTACCAGAAGCACCCGCAGTCCCTGTAAAGCGAGATCGCGATAGGCGGCGATACCATTGATACCGCCACCGATGACGACGGCGTCGAAATCACCGTCTTGCCGGATGCGGCGTAGAGCGTCCTCGCGAAAACTGGGCATAGGAATACCGTTCGCTGGCTAACAACCAGCGTCCCAATGTTGTTAAACGTTTAAAGCGACGAGAGTGAGGGGTGGCGAAAATTATGCGCTATTCGCCTGAAGCCCCGTCTCAGCTACATGATTTACGCATCGAGCCCCACGAGATGCTCGGCAACGCCGGCGCTGATGAGAGCCAGTTCATTTTCCGCAAGGCGCAGGCGGGCCGCAGCAGCGTTTTCAACCGCCTGAGCCGGATCGCGCGCGCCGCACAGCGAGAATGTTATGCCGGGCTGGGCAATCGTCCAGGCAATCACGACCTGCGCAATCGGCGCCCCATGCGCTTTGGCGACCGGCTCCAGACCCCGCGTCAGCCGCGCGATCTTCTCGCGGTTTGCCTGGCTGAAACGCGGATTGCCCTTGCGCTGATCATCCCCTGCAAAAACCCGTTCGGGTCCAACCTTGCCCGAGAGGAGACCGAGCGCCAGCGACGAGTAGCTCAGGACCGAAACAGCACTCGTGCGGCAAAGCGGCAGAAGTGTCGTCTCGATGTCCCGCCGCACCATTGAATATTCTTCCTGGATGGCATCCAGCGCGCCGGTGGCGATATAGGCTACCAAATCCTCCGGCGAGACGTTGCTCGCGCCGATCGAACGGATCTTGCCTTCGTCCTTCAGGCGCACAAGCGTTTCCACCGTCTCGGCAATCGGCGTCGTCGCATCCTGCCAGTGGGTGACATAGTGGTCGATATAGTCGGTTCCGAGCCGCTTCAGGCTCTCTTCGACCTCATGCCGGATCGAAGCGGCGCCGAGATAACGGTGAACGGGCTTGCCATCCTGGTGGAAGAAATAGGCGCCCTCGTTCACATGCCAGACCAGCCCGCATTTGGTGACCAACACCACCTTGTCGCGCCGGCCGGCAATCGCCTTGCCGACGATGGTTTCCGCAAGCCCCATGCCATAGGCTGGCGCGGTATCTATCAGGGAAATGCCGGCGTCAATGGAGGCATGGATAGCGGCGATGGATTGCCGCTCGTCGGTGCCGCCCCACATCCAGCCGCCGATGGCCCAGGTGCCCAGCCCCACGGCTGATGCGCTGATACCGCTGCCGCCAATCGTCCGGGTCAATATTGAATTGTCCGTCACGAAGTTTCCCCCTCTTCCTGATCCAGTAAATAGCCGGCGATCGCCTCGTCCACGACGAGCGAGGTCAGATAGCGGCCGGCAAGCGTGGCTGCCACCGGTCCGGCCTTGATGGCCCCGGCCGCCACGCCGATGATGTTCGGGCACCGGGCAAGCTGCCCAGGGTCCAGCGCCACCACGCGCGAGTTGAGATCGATCCGCGCCAGCTGCCCATCCGCCATGGTGAGATGGGCAAGGAATTCCCCGGCAATGCCCGCATCCACCAGCGCCTGCCCGCCACGGGCCGCATCCGGCAGCAGATCGTAATAACCGGAACCGGGCGCCTCCACGGAACCGATGCCAACCAGTGCCACCTGCGCCTGTCGCGCTAAGTCGAACACTTCGCGGATCGAAGCGACATTCATCAGGAGATCACGCTGTTCTTCATCCTCGGCAAATAGCGGCGCATGAATGAGCGACGCGCTGCCGCCGAGCTTCTCCGCCAGTTGCGTGGCCAGATGATTGACATCCGTATAGTGCTTGCCCTGGACACCGCCGGTCAGCGGCACTACCCGCACATCGAAACGGCGCTCGGCCTCCAGATTATCGACGACGGCACTCACCGCCTTGCCGCCGGTAATCGCAATCACGTCGCCGTCGCGGATCGTCTCCAGCAAGTGGTTGGCGGCCACGCGTCCGACCATCTGCAGCGCGGTTTCCGGATTGTCGGACACCGTCGGTGTCACCACCGACTGTCTGAGGCCGAAGCGGCGTGTGATCTCGTTTTCGAGGTCCACCAGCCTCTGATAGGGACTGGCGATAGTGATCTTTACCATGCCTGCCTTGCGGCCCGCCGCTATCATGCGGTTCACCTTGGTGTGGGAAAGATTGAGCCGCTCGGCAATTTCCGACTGCTTCACGCCCTCGATGAAATGCAGCACCAGGACGGAGTACATCTGCCTCTGTTGATCGAAATCGTCCTTGGTATCCAGCATGATCGTATATCTCCAATTACCACAGGCGCTCAGCGGCGACGCTTGACAAGATAGTGGTCGAACAGGACCGCCGTCAGCAATATGCTTCCCCTGATGATGTCCTGCCAGTAGACAGACACATTGAGCAAGGCAAGCGAACTGGAAACGACCGACAGAAGGATCGCCCCGAGGATTGCGCCGAGAATGGTGCCCGAGCCGCCCGAAAGGCTGGCGCCACCGATGACCGCGGCTGCAATCACGTTAAGTTCCATGCCGACTCCGAAGCTCGGCTGTGCTGACCCGAAGCGGGCCATGTAGATCACGCCTGCGACACCGCACAGCATCGAACAAAGTGTGGTGGTGGCAAACACCACCCGGCCGACGCGGATGCCGGAATAAGCCGCCGCTTTCGGATTGCTGCCGGTATAGAACACCTTACGGAATGCCGTCGTGCGCCGCAGCAAGAGATCGAAGCAGACGACCACCATCGCGAATATGATCAGCACCAGCGGAATGCCGCTAAGCGCGCCCTGGCCGATGAATTTGAATTCCGGCGGCAGCGAGTAGAGACCAAGCGGCCGGCCGCCCGTTGCGAGCAGGCAGACGCCGCGCGCAATCACCATGACGCCGAGCGATACGATGAAGTGATGCAGGCCGATGACCGTTGTCAGAAATCCCATGGCCATGCCGACCAATGTGGTGAGGCAGATTGCCAGCCCGGCCGCGACCCAGGGATCGACACCGTTGAGGAATAGCCAGCCAGCCGCAACCATCGCAAGCGCCGTGACGGAACCGACGGATAGATCAATGCCGCCCGAGATTAACAGGATCGTCATGCCGACCACGACGATGCTTTCGATGGCGAAAACCATCGCCATGGCCCGCAGATTGTCGACCGTCAGGAAATACGGGGATATGAAAGACATCACCGCGAAAAGGGCGAGGATGATGACGATAAGTCCGGTCTCCCGTGCCTTGAGCGCCGGTTCCCACCAGCCTGTGCGGCGAACCGCCACTTCTGCAATGCCCGAAGGTGTTTCCGATGTTGCCATTTTCCCGCTCCCTCAGGCCCCTGCCGTGCTCTCTGCAATATTGATCGATGCAAGCTGCATGATCTTTTCTTCCGTCATGTTCTCACCCTCAACCTCGCCGGCAATGCGCCCCTCGCGCACGACCAGCACGCGGTCGCTGACACCGATGAGTTCCGGCAATTCAGAGGATATGACGATCACGCCCACACCCTCGCGTGCCAATTCCCGGATCTGGCGGTGGATTTCGGCCTTTGCGCCCACATCCACCCCGCGTGTCGGCTCGTCGAGAAAGACGACCTGTGGCTCCACCGACAGCATCTTTGCCAGTGCCACCTTCTGCTGGTTGCCGCCGCTCAAGGTAGAGACAGCGTCGCCGACGCTGTTTGCCCGCAATTTCAGCCGGCGTCCCAACTCGTCGGCGCGCTTCATTTCCTTGCGCCGTTCGATAAAGCCCATGCCGTTCGATATCCTGCCGACATCGAGCGCCGAGACATTCGCGGCAATGGACATGTTGAGAAACAGCCCATCGCCCTTGCGGTCTTCCGACAGATAGACCAGCCCCTCCCGAATGCTGTCGCGATAGTCATTGAGCCTCAGCGGCCGGCCGCGCAACGTGACCTCGCCTTTTGGTTTTCCCTCCAGCCGGCAGACCGCACGGACAATTTCGCTTCGACCTGCGCCGATCAGGCCGGCGAGCCCGAGGATTTCGCCCCGGCGCAGATCGAAATCGACATCGAAAACGCGCTTTCCCTCGTTCAGTCCCCGAACAGAGAGAATGACGTCATTCGATTTCTCTTCTTCCGCAAGTTTCGGTGGGTAGAGCTTGTCGAGCACCCGTCCCACCATGCTGTTGACGACTTCCTCCGGGGAAATCTCCGAGATATTCTCCGTCCTGATGTGGCAACCGTCGCGCATCACCGTGATGCGGTCGCAATGCTCAAAAATCTCCGCCATCCGGTGCGAGATATAGATGATCGCAATTCCGCGTTCCGCCAGCCGGTGCATGATCCGGAAAAGGGTCTGGGCCTCGGTTTCGGTCAAAGCCGCCGTCGGTTCATCAAGGATCAGGATACGGCAGTCCAGCGTCAGCGCCTTGGCAATCTCGACGATCTGCTGTTGCGAAATCGACAGATCACCGGCACGGCTGGTGGGATCGATATCGCCGATTTCTTTGAGGATGGTTGCCGCCCGCTTGCCAAGATCGCGATAATTCATGAACCAGGATTTACTCTGGCCGGTCTCCGACATGAACATGTTTTCGGCAACCGAAATTTCCGGGCAAAGCGCAATCTCCTGATGCACGAAACCGATACCGAGCCGGTTCGCCGCATTGGGCGAGGAAATCTTGACCGATTTGCCGTCCAGCAGGATTTCGCCGCCATCAGGCTGCAAAATGCCATCGATAATATGCATCAGCGTCGATTTACCGGCGCCGTTTTCACCCGCGAGCGCATGGATTTCTCCCCGCCGCAGCTCAAAGGCAGCAGTGCGCAACGCCCGCACGGGCCCGAACGCCTTGTGAATATTCGTCATGTTGAGGATGACCTCTCCCATAACGCCCCTCCCGAACGTGGCTCCCCTTTGCCGGCGAGGCGTAAACCTCGCCGGTTTCAGGGCGGCGCGTCAGCGCCCCTTCATATAGTCATTGAGATCAAAGGAAGCGGCGTTCGCCTTGGTAATCACGGCGAAACCATTGTCCATTGAAGGAACCTGCATCGGGTTGAAGCCAGATACCTTGTAGTCGTTGAAGGGGTCGATCAGATCCGAATGGGCACCCAGAAAGGTGTTCATGAAACCCATGAAGCCCTGAACGCCCTGATTGGGATTGATGGACATGTAGATGTTGCCCTGCTTGATGTGCTCCAGCGTCGCCGGGGTAATATCCGCATGCAGGATCAGGACCTTCTTCTTGGCCTCGAGAACAGCGGTCGTTGCGCCTTCAGCCGAGCCGGCTTCAGGAATCCACAATGCGCCGAGATTGGGGTTGGCCTGCAACAGGGCACCCACCGCCTGATAGGCGACGTTTGCATCCTGGTTGGTCGCCTGGCGGCCGACGAGCTTCATTTCCGGATAAGTGCGCCCCATGTAATCGATGAGTGCGGTGACGCGCAGATCATGGTTGCTTTGGCCCGGATTTTCGAGAACGGCATATTCGCCCTTCTTGCCCAGCTTCTTGACGATCTCGTCAGCCGCAAATTTCGCCTCGGCAACATTGTCCGAGGTGATGTAGGCGGTGCGTTTTGACTTCGGCGAATCTGCCGCAAAAGTCGTCACCGAAACACCGGAGTCGATCGCCTTGTTGATCGGTTCGATAAAGGGATCGGCCTGCATCGGATGCAGCAATATACCCTTCGGCTTCTTCACCAGTTCCTGCTCGAAGGACGCGATCTGCTTGGTGATGTCGTATTCGGGCGTACCGGTGAAAACGGCCTCGCAGCCCAAGGCCTTCGCGGCCTGCTTGAAACCTTCAAACACCGGCACCCAATAGGGGTGGCTGGAAACCATGACGTTCATCACATAGGTCTCGCCCGGTTCACAGGCGAATTTGCCCGCAGCAGCGGCCTGAGAGCCGGCGCCTGCGGAAATCGCCACGGCTAAAACACCCGCGGCAACGGTCGATTTCAGAAAAGCCAACATATTCCCCTCCCAAGGACAATGACCAATCCGCAATAAATTTTAAGTCGTGTAATTTATTGCATGACGTTTGAGATATCGGGAAACCGGGCAAGCGTCAATCCGGTTTGCATTTTATTATTTTGAGTGAAATTTATTGCGGAGCGCGTGGATAGTTTGGAGGCTGCCTACAGGATAGCCCGTCGCTCGAGCGAACTCCGCGGATCGAATAGGCAGTCAATCAGCTTGCCTATACCAATCAGCTGGCGGCAGTCGGATGTCTTAAGAACAAGGGACGGCAAGGCGCGATGCACTCAGGACGCCAAATGGCGGGCAGCGCGTAAACGCTTCGGTTCATCACGCCCTCCTCCATGTCCATGCCGCATGGAAGGCCGCAAAGTCCTCCTGCCGATCCTCTTTGCCCTAGTTGGAGTGGTATTTATGACGGTGTCGCAGCGGGTTCCTGTGATGGGACCGTTGACGCGTACTCCATAGGGGACAGGTTCAATTGACACTGAGGCCACTATGCAAAAAGGCCCTGCGATTTCTCGCAAGGCCTTGATATTTAAGAATTCGGATGGTGGGCGTGACAGGGATTGAACCTGTGACCCCTACGATGTCAACGTAGTGCTCTCCCGCTGAGCTACACGCCCTCCGTGGCGGCGGATAGACCACAAAACCGGTTCATGCGTCAACTGCTTTTTTTCGGTTTTGTGAAGGTTTTTTGAGACCCCTTACGCCACAAGGAGTTTGTTGACCTCATCCACCAGATCGCGAAGATGGAACGGCTTGGAAAGCACCTTGGCATCCTTTGGAGCCTTCGAATCGGCGTTCAGCGCGACGGCCGCAAAGCCGGTGATGAACATGACTTTCAGGTCGGGGTCGAGTTCAGTCGCGCGCCGGGCCAACTCGATGCCATCCATTTCGGGCATGACGATATCTGTCAGCAACAGCGAGAAAGGCTCTTCGCGAAGCCGGTCGTAAGCGCTTGCGCCATTGTCGAAGGAAGAAACCTTGTAACCGGCTTTTTCCAGCGCCTTGACGAGAAAGCGGCGCATATCGTTATCATCTTCAGCGAGAAGAATTTTCTGATTCATCATAAGTGACCGTAACTGCTCAATGTTTGAGATACCCTAGCCCGATTATAGGATTTTCACGGTAAATATCATGTGAACACAAGAATCGGTATAGCGCTGCATGGTCGATAGTATGGACTTGCCGCACCGTAACTGGCAACATGAACATCCTGATAGTTTACGACATGGTAAATGGCACTGAATGGACTGGATAACGGGTGAATACGAGCTGTTCGAAGTAACGGAACCTGCCGTTCAAACCCTGCCATTCGTCTATAATTCACCCCATAGCGGTCGCTGTTACCCCATCTCCTTTCTGGAATCGGCACGGCTTGATTCGCACGAGATCCGGCGCTCGGAAGATCATTTCGTTGACGAGCTGTTCGCCGCTGCGCCCGACATCGGTGCGCCGCTGCTGAAAGCCAATTTTCCCCGCGCGTATCTCGACGTCAATCGCGAGCCCTACGAGCTTGATCCGCGCATGTTCGAAGGCACTCTGCCTCCCTACGCCAATATCGGCTCCATGCGGGTTGCCGGCGGCCTGGGAACGGTACCCCGTATCGTCGCCGAGAATATGGACATCTATGCCCACCGCCTGCCGGTGGACGAGGCGCTGTCACGGATCGAGACGATTTACAAACCCTACCACGCCTGCCTGCGCCGGCTGCTGTCACGCACCCACGCCAATTTCGGCATGGCGGTACTGATCGATTGCCATTCGATGCCGGGCAATATCCGCGTTGCCGGCTCGAACCTGCGGCCGGATGTCATTATAGGCGATCGCTACGGCACCAGTGCTTCCCAGGAGGTCTCCCGCGCCGCTCTGCATTTTCTTGAAGAACTGGGTTTCGTTGCGGTCTGCAACAAGCCCTATGCCGGCGGCTTCATCACGGAACATTACGGCCGACCGATCCGCTCTCTTCACGCGCTCCAGATCGAGGTCAATCGGGCGCTGTACGTCGATGAAAAAACGCTTTCGAAGAAAGCAGATTTTCCCGCCATTCAGGCATCGCTTGAAATATTCATGCGCCAGCTCGGCGCTTTTGTTTCGGAATACGCGATCGAAACCTCGCTCGCCGCCGAATAACACATCAAATTCCAGGATATTTCAGACCTCTGTTCCAGACAGCCTGGCCACGCGCCGGACAAAAAAAACCGCGCCTTGGCGCGGTCAAGTCTAGGGAGGAAACACCCAAGGAGGGTATTTACAGTCAAAGACTGCAGGGTCACGCTACGCATTATATGCACAATTGTCAATCATTTTATTTTATGCACTTTTTTTAGGCTTATGCTGAAAATTTGGAATCGGCCGTGCCTGCATCCGTACGTGTGGACGGCGGGTGCAATTCCGGTCTATGCATTTCGCCATACAATTCAGGCCCAATAATTCAGGCAATGAGGTTTCGCATGCTGCCCGACCGGGATTTCTTCTTCAAACTTGCCGAAGCCGCCAGCGCTGAAACGCTTCCCCGCTTCCGCACAGGCATTGCCGTCACCAACAAGGAGGACGGCGGCTATGACCCGGTGACGGAAGGCGATCAGGCAGCAGAAAGCGCCATTCGCGCCCTCATCGAGGCACGTTTCCCGCAACACGGCATTCTTGGTGAAGAACACGGCAATGTCGGTCTCGATCGCGAACATATCTGGGTTATCGATCCGATTGACGGCACACGCGCCTTCATTTCCGGCGTGCCGGTCTGGGGCACGCTGATCGGCTTCCAGTCGGCCGGCCGCGCTTCGATGGGCATCATGGACCAGCCCTTCACGAAAGAGCGTTATTTCGCCGACGGCGAGGCCGCATGGTATTTCGGGCCGGATGGTGAGCGCAAGATCCGCACGCGCGAATGCGCTTCGCTGTCGGATGCTGTACTGTTCACCACGACACCCCATATCTTCACGGCGGAAGAAAAGCCCCTTTACGACAAGGTGCAGGATCAGGTTCGCCTTTTCCGTTATGGCGTGGATTGTTACGCCTATTGCCTGCTTGCCGCCGGCCATGTCGATCTGGTGATCGAATCGGGCCTGAAGCCCTATGATGTCGGCGCGCTCATTCCGGTGATTGAACAGGCGGGTGGCATCATCACCACCTGGGATGGGGGTCGTCCGGAAAATGGCGGCCGCATTCTGGCAGCCGGTTCCAAAGCCGTGCACGAACAGGCGCTCGCCATTCTTTCAAAACTGTAGATGGTGCGACTGACGGGGATGGCGCAAACCGCGCCATCCCCGTCATCGCCGCGTCATTCCGGCGCGAAAAAGGCGTCGATGGCCGCCAGCGCCTGTTTGCGGAAAACGTCGCGCTCATGCAGCAATTCATGGCGCGCGCCGGTTATGGGAAGAAGCTGCGCCGCGCGAAAGTTGCGCGAGAGTTCCTCCTGCGCCTTATAGGGCGTGATCGTATCCAGCATCGGCGCAAGAATGAGGGTAGGAATGGTTATGTCCGTCAGATGGTCCTGACGGGTCACCCGACCCATCGTTTTCAGCGCTTCATAAACCCATCGCGCTGTCGGTGCGCCGATGAAGAGTTCCGGAAATTGCCGATGCAGCGCAAGATTTCTGGCAAAACGTCTGGCGTCAGAGGTCAGCGGGTTGCCATCGAAATCCCGTTCGCGCTGATCCCTGCCGAGCTGAAGCTTTCCAAGACCCAACAGGCTTAAAGCGGTCGCGACCAGCCGGATGACGGACGAAGGAACGGATTGCTGGCTGTCCAGCTCGATAAAGGGCGAACAAAGCGCCAGACGGTCGATCCTGTTCGACAGGCCGGGTGCTGCGGCCAGTGCTGCAAGTGCGCCGGTTGAATGCGCGATCATGAAGAATGGCAGCCGGGTATCCGGCAGCACCACCTGTTCGAGAAAAAAACTTATATCGCGCTTGTAGTCGGAAAAACGTCGTACATGCCCGGCGCCTGGCTTCTTCAGCAGCCGTTCGGAACCGCCCTGCCCGCGCGTATCGAAGGTCGCGACCCAGAATCCCATGGCCGTCAGATCGCTGACGGTCTCGAAATATTTCTCGATACATTCGTTGCGACCATGCAGCAGAACCACAGTTCCGCGCGCAATGTGTCGGCTGGCGCGGAAGATCGCGTATCGAAGCTGTTTGCCGCCGTGGCCGGTGAAATAACCGACGGTATGGTTGCCGGGAACCGGGTTGTCTTCGCTCTCGCGCAATGTGGCTTCGATCATCGGTCTTTTCCGGCTTCTCTGCCTTTTCGGGATAGGTCGGCGACGGCGGAAGGTCAAAGAAAAAATTGCCGGAACCGTCGGTTAAAGCAGTCGCGGTTCCGGCGAATAGGACAGAAGAAGAAGGGACGTTATTGCTTCTGCCACGGAGCATGTCTCCGATGACGGATATTTATGGCTCTCAAACTGAACGTTGCTGGAACCGGATGTTCAGCGATGGTTCATCTTGTTGTCGCCCTTTCCGCTTTAAAGCGCCCCCTTGACGGAGCGCCAAGCCATTCCCATCTCATTCATGCGGCCGCCAGAACGGGGCCGCGCCATATGTCCGGCCGTCGCCAGAACGGGACGCCGGATCAACCGCAAACAGTCGCTTCATAAGGAGGACACCATGCGTCACGTCGATTTTTCCCCCCTCTATCGCTCCACCGTCGGTTTCGACCGTCTTTTTTCGATGCTCGACGGCCTCGGCCAGCCCGAACAGGCCCAGTCCTATCCGCCCTATAACATCGAGCGGACGGGTGAAAACGCCTATCGTATAACCATGGCGGTTGCCGGTTTCGATGAAACGGAACTAAGCATAGAATCCCGTGCCAATACGCTGACGGTGAAAGCCGAGAAGGCTGCAGATGAGAAGTCGTCTGAAGGCGAGTTCCTGTATCGCGGCATTGCCACGCGCGCTTTCGAACGCCGCTTCCAGATGGCTGATCATGTCGAAGTCCAGACCGCTTCCCTGAAGAATGGCCTGCTTCACATCGATCTCGTCCGCAATATTCCGGAAGCCATGAAACCGCGCCGTATCGCGATCTCCTCCGACAGCGCAGATGCGCCGAAGACGATCGAAGCACAGGTCACGCCGGCCCAGGTCAACTAAGCCGATCCGGATGTCAAACGAACGGCCCCGTTAAGGGGCCGTTTTTGTTTGCCTAAAATTCAGCCCTCAGCGGGTGGATACTGCCGCGCCTTCCGCAGCGACAGTTTCCGTTATCGCTGCTTTTTCATGGGCCTTGCGGGCATAACGCTGGGCCAGCACTGCGCAGACCATCAGCTGAACCTGATGGAAGAGCATGATTGGCAATACGATTGCGCCGATGCTCTGGCCGGCGAAGATCGCTCCTGCCATGGGCACGCCGCTGGCAAGGCTCTTCTTCGACCCGCAGAAGGTGATGGTGATTTCATCCGCCTTGTCGAAACCAAGCGCCCGGCTGCCGAACATCGTCACGCAGAGAACAAGCGCCAGAAGAACGATATTGATGCCGATGACAACGCCGATATCGCGCACGGAAAACGTCTGCCATATGCCTTCGATAACTGCTTCGGAGAAGGCAAGATAGACCACCATCAGGATGGAACCGCGATCGACCGGCGACAGCAATTTCTTGCGTGCCCTGATCCAGTCACCGATCCACGGCTGCAGCACCTGGCCGGCGATGAAGGGCAAGAGCAGTTGCAGGAAGATTTGCAGGAACGCATCCAGCGAAAATCCACCACCATGGCCACCGACCGTGAACAGCAGCCCGACCAGCAGCGGTGTCAGCACCATGCCGAAAATATTCGAGGCGGAGGCTGAACAGATCGCGGCAGGCACGTTTCCGCCTGCCATGGATGTGAAGGCGATGGACGATTGCACCGTCGACGGCAGGACGCAGAGAAACAGCACACCCATATAAAGCGGTGCCGGCAGAATGCTCTCGGGAATGAAACCGATCGCCACGCCCAGCAACGGGAAAAGGCCGAAGGTGACGAGAAGGATCGCCATGTGCAGGCGCCAGTGCAAGATACCCGCAATCACCACATCCCGCGACAGCCGCGCGCCGTGGAGAAAAAACAGCAATGCGATTGCCAGTTTCGTGGCAAGCCCGAAATACACCGCCGGCTGTCCGCTGATCGGCAAAAGGGAAGCCAGGATCACGGTGGCCACCAGCATCATGGTGAAACGGTCAGGCAGGAAGCGGGTCATGGGAGGTCTTTCCGACATCGGTTTTGCTTGAAATATCCCATACTATCGCTCATCATGAATTCGGATGCAAAGACTAACAGTTATCACGATATGAGATAAATGCTGAACCTTCAACATCTTGCCAGCTTCGTGATGCTTCAGCAAACCGGCAGCTTCACGCTGGCTGCCGAGCGGCTGGGCATCGGCCAATCCACCGTCAGCCAGCATATTCAGCGGCTTGAGGCGGCACTTGGCCGTCGGTTGATTGCGCGCAGCACCCATCAGGTGAAGCTGACGGGCGAAGGCGAGGCGCTGCTCGGTTATGCCCGCAATATGCTGGAGATCGACAGCAGAGTTTCATCGCTATTCAGCGAAAACCGCCTGCGCGGGCGCTTAAGGCTTGGCGTTTCCGAGGATTTCGTCGCTAGCCGGCTCACCGCCATTCTGGAAGAATTCATCCGCCTCTATCCCTTGGTCGATCTGGAGCTGACGGTGTCGCTGAGCGGCGTGCTTTACCAGATGCAGGATAATGGCGAGTTGGACGTCGTGCTCGCGAAACGTCGACTCGGTGATAAGCTCGGCCACTTCCTGTACCGCGAACCTCTGGTATGGCTCGCGCGTGACCCGGAGCGAATGCTGAGCCAACCGGACGCCCTGCCGTTGATCGCCTTTCCGCCGCCAAGCATTACTCGAAAGGCGGCACAGGAAGCGCTGGATCGGGCAGGTCTCGCGTGGCGGATCGTCTGCACCTGTGGCAGCCTTAGCGGACTGACCGCTGCCGCAAGGGCGGGCATGGGCATCCTCGTGCAACCGCGCAGCATGGCGCCAGCCGGCCTCAGGGAGATTGCGGCTGATGTCCTGCCGGCGCTCGAAGACGTGGAATTCGTGCTTCAGCCAAGTAAGGGCGCGGACACAAAACTGGTGCGCGCCCTTTCCGATCTGGTATCCAGCAAGAGCATCGCACCGGGCAGTTTTGCGTAAAAAAGACGCTTGCTCGAGTCAATCTTCCCGTTTCGAGAGGCAGCGGCCAACACTATCACGCCACCCCGCGATGGCGCTCTTACGCTCCGTCTCATCCATATCTGGCAGAAAACGGCGATCCCGTTTCCAATGGGCGGCAAAGGCCTCCCGGTCCGGCCAGATGCCGGCGCGCGATGCTGCGAGCCATGCCGCACCGAGAATGGTGGTTTCCAGGAATACCGGCCGGTCGACCGGTGCAGCGAGAATGTCCGCCAGCCGCTGCATGGTCCAATCCGAGGCAACCATGCCGCCATCGACCCGGAGCACCGTCTTGCCATTGTCGCCCGCCCAGTCGTTGCGCATGGCATCCAGAAGATCGAAAGTCTGATAGGCGACGCTTTCGAGTGCCGCGCGGGCGAACTCCGCAGGGCCGGTGCCACGCGTCAGGCCGAAAATCGCGCCCCGCGCTTCGGCATCCCAATAGGGCGCGCCAAGGCCGGTGAAGGCCGGCACGAGGTAAACCCGCTGCTTGGGATCAGCCTTTTCGGCAAGCGCGCTGACTTCAGACGCGACCGATATGAAACCGAGCTCGTCACGCAGCCATTGCACGGCGGCGCCGGCAATGAAGATCGAGCCTTCGAGCGCATAGGTCGTCACGCCATCGAGGCGATAGGCAATGGTCGTCAGCAACCGGTTTGTCGAGGCGACCCGGTCGGTGCCGGTATTGAGAAGCGCAAAGCAGCCGGTGCCATAGGTCGATTTCATCATGCCGGGTTCGAAGCAGGCGTTACCGATAACGGCAGCCTGCTGATCACCGGCGACGCCGAGGATCGGAATTTCCGCACCCAGAAGCGCCTTGTCCGTTACGCCGAAATCGGCCGCGCAATCAAGCACCTCCGGCAGCATGGCGCGGGGAATGTCGAGGATGGACAGCAATTCGTCATCCCAGGCATTGTCCTCGATATTGTAGATCAGCGTTCGCGAGGCATTGGTAGCGTCGGTCACATGGCGGCGACCGCCGGTGAGGCGATAGATCAGGAAACTGTCGACCGTGCCGAAGCAGATTTCGCCCTTCACGGCTTTTTCGCGAAGGCCGCTGACGCTGTCGAGAAGCCATTTCAGCTTCGTGCCGGAAAAGTAGGGGTCGAGCAGCAGACCGGTCTTTTTCGAAAAGAGCGGCTCCAGCCCCCTTCGTTTCAGATCCTCGCAAATTGGTGCAGCACGGCGATCCTGCCAGACAACGGCCCGATGCACGGCCTCGCCCGTATTACGGTCCCACAGCACAGTCGTTTCGCGCTGGTTGGTGATGCCGATCGCCTCGATATCGGAAGCGGAGATACCGGCATCGGCAAGCGCCAGCCGGATTGTTTCAAGCACGCTTTTCCAGATATCCTCGGCATCGTGTTCGACCCAGCCAGAGGCCGGGAAATGCTGCGGAAATTCTCGCTGGCCGACACCGATGACCCGCATGTCGCGATCAAAGACCATCGACCTTGTCGATGTCGTCCCCTGATCGATCGCCAGAATATAACCGCCCATTATGTCACTCCCTTTCAAACGCAATGACGGGGCGGCAAAGCCGCCCCGGTTTAAGATTTCACGCAGACATTACTTCTGCCAGCTTTTGACCAGCTCGTCGTAATTGACGGTGACCGGCTTTTCCTTTTCGTTGGCAATCTTCAGCTGCGGTGCCAGATTGCCCTTCGAAACGGCGTCCTTGTTCCAGTAGTCGATATCGTGTTCTTCCGCCAGTTTTGGGCCGATATCGCCCTGCACACCGGCGCGCTCGATACGGGCCATGACTTTTTCCTGCTCGGCGCAGAGCGAGTCCATTGCGGCTTGAGCGGTTTTGGCACCCGAAGATGCATCGCCAATTGCCTGCCACCAGAGCTGCGCCAGCTTCGGATAGTCAGGCACGTTGGTGCCGGTTGGCGACCATTGCACGCGAGCGGGCGAGCGATAGAACTCGATCAGACCACCAAGCTTGGCGGCCCGGTCCGTGAAGCTCTTGTGATGGATGGTGGTATCGCGAATGAAGGTCAGACCAACATGGCTCTTCTTCACATCCACGGTCTTGGAAGTTACGAACTGCGCATAAAGCCATGCGGCCTTGGCGCGATCGTCAGGGGTGGATTTCATCAGCGTCCACGAACCCACGTCCTGATAACCGAGCTTCATGCCGTCCTTCCAGTAGACGCCATGCGGGGAAGGTGCGACGCGCCATTTCGGCGAACCGTCCTCGTTCACGACAGGCAGGCCGGGCTTGGCCATATCGGCAGTGAAGGCCGTGTACCAGAAGATCTGCTGGGCAATGTTACCCTGCGCCGGCACCGGACCGGATTCGGAGAAGGTCATGCCCTGCGCTTCTGGCGGCGCAAATTTCTTCAGCCATTCGAGATATTTCTCGATGGAATAGACCGACGCCGGACCGTTAGTATCGCCGCCGCGTGCCACGCACGAGCCGACCGGCTGCGACTTGTCGTTGACCTTGATGCCCCATTCATCGACAGGCAGGCCGTTTGGCAGGCCCTTGTCGCCGTTGCCGGCCATGGAAAGCCAGGCATCGGTGAAGCGCCAGCCAAGCGACGGGTCCTTCTTGCCATAGTCCATATGGCCGAAGACCTTCTTGCCGCCGACATCACGGCCGGTGAAGAATTCGGCAATATCCTCATAAGCCGACCAGTTTACGGGCACACCAAGGTCGTAGCCGTATTTGGCCTTGAAATCCGCCTTGTTCTTGTCGTCGTTGAACCAGTCGTAGCGGAACCAGTACAGGTTCGCGAATTGCTGGTCAGGAAGCTGGTAGAGCTTCTTGTCCGGTGCCGTCGTAAAGGCGCTGCCGATGAAATCCTTGAGATCTAGGCCAGGATTGGTGACGTCCTTGCCCTCATTTGCCATGAAATCCGTGAGGTTGCGCACCTGCTGGTAACGCCAATGCGTGCCGATGAGGTCGCTGTCATTCACCCAGCCGTCATAGAGGTTCTGGCCGGTCTGCATCTGGGTCTGAATCTTTTCGACGACGTCACCTTCCTGGATGATGTCGTGCGTGACCTTGATGCCAGTAATAGCGGTAAACGCCGGTGCCAGGACCTTCGATTCATATTCATGTGTTGTCAGGGATTCGGAAACGACCTTGATGTCCATGCCAGCAAAAGGTTTGGCGGCATCGATAAACCATTGCAGTTCCTTTTCCTGATCTGCACGCGAAAGCGACGACATATCGCCGATTTCCTTGTCCAGAAATTGCTTTGCCTCCTCCATTCCGGCGAAAGCGGAACCTGTCATTGCCAGCAGCATGGCTGCCGTCGTCGTCATCAGATGCCGTCGCATATCAGTCCTCCCAAGGGTTGCGATTGCACGAAGTCTGCCGGGTGCGGTTTTCCTCCGCCGCACCGTTCTTCCTGCTCTAGACGAAACGGAAAACGCCAATTGCGTAAACCGCCGACAGAGCGAGAGCCCACCACAGGTTCGGGCCGATCAGCCCGAGCCATGCAAGATGAATGAAAGCGCTGCCGAGCAGCGAAATGAACAACCTGTCGCCACGCGTTGTCTCGAAACGCAGCAGGCCGAAGCGGGGGTTGCCGCCGGGCGAGAGCTGTTCCCAGAACCACATCCCAACCAGCAACACGGCGATGGCACCGAAAAACGCGGCCGTCTGCCAGGTCCATGCCATCCAGGTGAAATCGGGCATCTTCGTCATGTCAAACCCTCCCCAGCGCAAAGCCCTTGGCGATGTAATTGCGAACAAACCAGATCACCAGCGCACCGGGTATGAGTGTCAGCACGCCGGCGGCGGCAAGCAGGCCCCAGTCCATGCCGGCGGCGGAAACGGTTCTCGTCATGGTCGCGGCAATCGGCTTGGCGTCGGTCGTCGTCAGCGTGCGGGCGATCAGAAGCTCGACCCACGAGAACATGAAGCTGAAGAAACAGGCGACACCGATGCCGGAGGCAATGAGCGGCATGAAAATCTTCACGAAGAATTTCGGGAAGGAATAGCCGTCAATATAGGCGGTCTCGTCGATTTCCTTCGGTACACCCGACATGAAACCTTCGAGAATCCACACCGCCAGCGGCACGTTGAACAGGCAATGCGCCAGCGCCACGGCAATATGCGTGTCGATCAGCCCGAAAGCGGAATAGAGCTGGAAGAAGGGCAGCGCGAAGACGGCAGGTGGCGCCATGCGGTTGGTCAAAAGCCAGAAGAACAGGTGCTTGTCGCCCAGGAAGCGGTAACGGGAGAAGGCATAGGCCGCCGGGAGTGCCGCCGAGACCGAGATCACCATGTTCATGACGACGTAGATGATCGAGTTGATGTAACCCGAATACCAGGATGAATCCGTGAAGATCGTCCGATAATTCTGCAACGTCGGCTGGTGCGGATAAAGCGTCATCGACGAGACGATTTCTGTGTTCGTCTTGAAGCTCATATTGATAAGCCAGTAGATCGGCACGAGCAGCAGGATGATGTAGATCGTCGGCACCAGCCAGGAAAAGCGCGATGGCCCATGGCGGCGGCGCGATCGTGAATTCGCAGCAAGGCCTGATATTCTTGCCGAACTGGCTCTTACCGGTGGATTGCCGATACCGTTGAGTTCCACGCTTGTGGTGACATCAGAGGCGCTCATGTCTCAAGTCTCCGCGTCGTGGCTGGTCATCACGGTGTAGAACACCCAGGACAACAGCAGGATGATGAGGAAGTAGATCAGCGACATGGCCGCCGCGGGACCCAGATCGAACTGGCCGAGCGCTACCTTGACGAGATCGATGGACAGGAAGGTGGTGGAATTTCCGGGGCCGCCGCCGGTGACGACGAAAGGCTCGGTATAGATCATGAAGCTGTCCATGAAGCGCAGCAGGAATGCGATCAGCAGCACCCGCTTCATCTTCGGCAACTGAATGAACCGGAAAACCGCAAAACGCGATGCGCCATCGATCCTTGCCGCCTGATAATAGGCATCCGGAATGGAGACGAGGCTGGCGTAGCACAGGAGGACGACGAGGCTTGTCCAGTGCCACACATCCATGATGACGACGGTGATCCATGCGTCGACGGGATCGTTGACATAGTTGTAATCAAGCCCAAGCTGATTGGCGTAATAACCCAGCAACCCGATATCGCTGCGACCGAACACCTGCCAGATTGTGCCTACCACATTCCATGGCACCAAAAGCGGCAGCGCCATGGTGACGAGGCAGACCGGCACGCCGATGCCGGATTTGGGCATCTTGAGCGCGATGAATATGCCGAGCGGAATTTCAATCGCCAATATGATGCCGGAAAATACCAGATTGCGTCCGAGCGCGTTCCAGAAACGGTCGGAGCCAAGAATTTCCTGAAACCATTGGGTTCCCGCCCAGAAGAATTGGTTGTTGCCGAAGGTATCCTGCACCGAATAGTTCACGACCGTCATCAGCGGGATGACGGCGGAAAAGGCGACCAGCACCAGAACCGGCAGCACCATGAACCACGCTTTGTTGTTCCAGGTCTTTTCCATGGTCAGGCCCCCATCTTCACACGCCAGGAATCGGCAAAGACACCGATAGCGGCCGGATCGAAGCGAACACCCGCTTCTGCCGGAATGTCCTCCTCCTCCGGAACGACAATCGCAAGCTTTTGGCCGGCGAACCGGGCGCGAACGATTTTTTGCCGACCGATATCCTCGACCTTGTCGACGGTGATGGGCATGCCACCCCGCTCCAGCCGAACGAATTCCGGGCGGATGCCGATTTCGATCCGCTTCGATCCATCCACCACCGGCACGCCGGCAAGCGGAACGCCAAGGCCGCCGACAACCGCCGTTGCGCCATCAATGCTGGCAGGCATCACATTCATGCCGGGCGAACCGATGAAATAACCGACGAACGTATGTCCCGGGCGTTCGAAAAGCTCGGCGGGTGTGCCGATCTGGACGATCTGTCCGTCATACATGACCACCACCTTGTCGGCGAAAGTCAGCGCTTCGGTCTGGTCGTGCGTGACGTAGACCATGGTGAAACCGGACTGGCGGTGGAGGCGCTTCAACTGTGAGCGCAGCACCCATTTCATATGCGGATCGATCACCGTCAGCGGCTCGTCGAAGAGGATGGCATTGACGTCGGATCGCACCAACCCGCGCGCCAGCGAAATTTTCTGCTTCTGGTCCGCCGTAAGTCCGCGCGCGTGGCGTTTGGCCATGCCGGAAAGATCGGTCATCTCGAGAATTTCCCGCACACGGCGGTCGACTTCGGCTTCCGGCACTTGCCGGTTGCGCAGCGGAAAAGCCAGATTGGCATAGACTGTCATCGTGTCGTAAACGACCGGGAACTGGAATACCTGGGCGATGTTGCGATCTTCGGTGGAAAGATCGGTGACATCCGTTCCGTCAAAGGCGATGCGACCTTCCGAGGGGCGCAGCAAGCCGGAAATGATGTTAAGCAACGTGGTCTTGCCGCAGCCGGAAGGGCCAAGCAGCGCATAGGCACCGCCATCCTCCCATTCGTGATGAACTTCCTTCAGGGCATAATCACCTGCCGCCTGCGCCTTGGCGTTGTAAGCGTGGCGAATATGATCGAGCGTGATGCGTGCCATGATCGATCTCCCCTTAAGCCGCTTCGCCGATGGCGTGGCCGTGCGTATCGAAAGCCATCAGGTGCCGCGTATCGAGAAACAGTTCGATCTCCGTGTCCGGCTCGATGTCGTGAATGCCCTGCGCCAGCATCACCCAACGCTGGCCTGAAAATTCCACATGTACGAAGCTTTCCGATCCGGCGATCTCCGAGATCAGTGTCCGCGCCCGGATGGATTGCGCCGCCTGCCCCTTTTGCTGTGGGAAAAGATGATGTGGCTGGAAGGCAATGGTCACTGGACCGTCAGGCATGGCAGCAAGATGCGCCGGCACCGGCACAACCGCATGGTCGGCGCGCGTGAAGGCGCCGCCCGTCTTGATGACCTCGATGGTGTTCAGTGGCGGATCGGCAAATATTTTAGCGGTTACGATATCCACCGGACGCCTGTAAACTTCGATCGTGCGGCTGAATTGCGTTACCTTGCCCTCGTTCAGCGTCGCGGTATTGCCACCAAGCAGCAGAGCTTCGGAGGGTTCCGTCGTGGCGTAAACAAAGATCGCACCGGATTCGGCAAAGATGCGCGGCAATTCCTCACGCAACTCCTCACGCAGCTTGTAATCGAGATTTGCGAGAGGCTCGTCGAGGAGCACCAGATTGGCGTTTTTGACGATGGCGCGGGCAAGTGCCGTGCGTTGTTGCTGGCCACCGGAGAGGTTGAGAGGCGTACGATCGAGATAGGGCGTCAGCCTCAGAAGCTCGGCGGCCTTCCTCACCTCCCTGTCGATCGTTGCCTTGTCCTTGCCGGCAACGCGCATCGGCGAGGCGATGTTTTCATAAACGCTGAGCGCCGGATAATTGATGAACTGCTGATAGACCATGGCGACGTTGCGCTTCTGAACCGGCCAGCCCGTCACGTCCTCCCCATTGAAGAGAATCGTACCGCCACTTGGCTTGTCCAGCCCGGCCATCAGCCGCATGAGTGTCGTCTTGCCCGAAAGTGTCGGTCCAAGCAGGACGTTCAGGCTTCCGCGCTGCAACGTCAGATCGGTCGGGTGAATATGATATTCACCGCCGGCCATCTTCGAGACGTTTCGCAATTCAAGCATGGTGATCCAAAGCCTCCTCCGCTTTTTGATCGGATCGTCAGATTGCCTTCAAGCGTCCACCTGCAATGTCATCGATATAATCCTCCAGCCCGCGCACCTCTTCTTGGGTAAAGAAAAGCCCCTGCTTGGTGCGGCGCCACAGAATATCCTCCGCCGTCAGCGCCCATTCCCGGGCCATCAGCCAGCGCACCTCGGCCTCATAAAGCGTGCCGCCGAAATGCCGTCCTAGCCCTGCCATGTCCCCGGCATTGCCAATAATCGACGCAGCGTCCGTTCCGTAGCAGCGGATGAGCCGCTTCGCATGCCGCTCATCGAGGAAAGGATAACGCGACCGCAGGGCCGTGACCTCTCCCGCATAAGCCTCGGCACCGAAATTTCCGCCCGGCAAATGTGAACCTGCCGTCCACGGCGAGCCCTTTTCACCCAGCGCATCACCGATTTTTTCAAGAGCATGTTCGGCAAGCCGTCGATAGGTGGTGAGCTTGCCACCGAAGATATTGAGAAGCGGCGCTTCGCCTTCAGCTCCTTCGGTTTTCAGCACATAATCGCGGGTTGCCTCCTGCGCTTTCGATGCGCCGTCGTCAAACAGCGGCCGCACGCCGGAATAGGTCCAGACGATATCGGCCGACGTCACCGGTTCAGCGAAATATTCGCTCGCCGCGTTGCAAAGATAGCTGATCTCCTCGTCGCTGATCTTAACAGCCCGGGGGTCGGCGGTATAGTCGCGATCCGTCGTGCCGATCAGGGTAAAATCCTGCTCATAAGGGATGGCGAAGATGATGCGCCCGTCCGGGTTCTGGAAAAAATAGGCGCGCGGATCGGAAAACTTCTTGCGCACGATGATGTGGCTGCCCTGCACGAGGCGGACATTGTGGACATTGTTTTTACCGAATGTCGCAGCCAGAACCTTGTCTACCCAGGGGCCGGCCGCATTTACAAGCATGCGCGCCCGGTAGGTCGCGGTTTCTCCGGCACCATTTTTCGTTTCGACCCGCCAGAAGGCGCCTTCGCGGCGTGCCGAAACGACCTGCGTGCGGTTGAGGATCAAGGCGCCGCGATCGGCGGCATCGCGGGCGTTCAGCACCACAAGACGGGCATCGTCCACCCAGCCGTCAGAATATTCGAAAGCCCGGGCAAAAATCGGCTTCAGCGGTTTCCCTGCGGGATCACGGCGCAGATCGAGCGAGCGGGTGGCGGGCAAAAGCTTGCGGCCGCCGAGATGGTCATAAAGAAAAAGCCCGAGACGCACGAGCCAGGCCGGGCGCACGCCGCCCTTCTGGAATGGCAGAACAAAGCGCATGGGCCAGATGATGTGCGGCGCCATGGCCCACAACACCTCGCGCTCCATCAGCGCTTCTCGCACCAGACGAAATTCGTAATGTTCGAGATAACGCAAACCGCCATGAATGAGCTTTGTGGCGGCCGAAGAGGTGCCGGAGGCAAAATCGTTCATTTCCGCAAGCGCAACGGAATAACCCCTGCCGACAGCGTCACGCGCGATGCCGCAGCCGTTGATGCCGCCGCCGATCACGAAAACATCGTGGATTGCCTCGTCAGACATGGACCCTCCCGCGCTTTCATCGACGCTCTCCTCATCGATATATTGAAAGCACGGACATCTAATTTGAAGACAAAACGAATGTCAAACGAAATTCCGGGACGGTTCGGATCAAGGCTCCCCAACCTCGGTTTCAATCAACCTGACGTCATGATCGGCACAGATGGATCGGATCGAATCGACCGGACAATGATCGGTAATGAAGGTGTGCACCTGTGAAAGATGGCCGATGCGCACCGGCGCCGTCCGCTCGAATTTCAGTGAATCCGATACAAGAATGACGTGGCGAGCGTTGGACATGATCGCCTGGGCAACCTTGACCTCGCGAAAGTCGAAATCCAGCAAAGCGCCGTCTTCATCGATTGCAGAAACGCCGATGACGGCGAAATCGACCTTGAACTGGCGGATAAAATCCACTGCGGCCTCCCCGACGATGCCGCCATCGGAACCGCGCACGACGCCGCCAGCGATCACCACCTCAATGCCCGGAAAAACCCGTAACCTGTTGGCAACATTAATATTGTTGGTGATGACCATCAACTCGTGATGATCCGCCAGCGCTTCGCCCACCGCCTCGGTCGTCGTACCTATATTGATGAAAAGCGAGGAATTGTTGGGGATGAGGGCAGCGGCAGCGGCGCCGATCGCCTGCTTTTCGGAGGAGGCGATCGCACGGCGTGCCTCGTATTTGACGTTTTCGTTGCCGCTCGGAAAAAGTGCGCCGCCATGGATGCGCGTCAGCACCCGCGTATCGCAGAGATCGTTGAGGTCCTTGCGGATCGTCTGTGGCGTTACCGAAAACCGCGTGGCCAGCTCGTCCACCAGCACACGCCCGCTTGCTTTCGCCAGCGCAACGATTTCATCCTGACGCGGTGTGAGCATCATTTCACCCTCCCTCCTCTTTCAATTTTTTCGTTTTATTGAAGAGCGAACGAAAAACCAATGTCAAGGGACGGTTTTGTGGCGCCGATCAGGTCCACTTGCGGAGGTATGCGAAAAACGTATCCGCACGGACCAGCAAGATTATTAGCCGGCTTTCTGACTTGACATCGGGACCGGCTCCGGCAGGCCTATCTCGGAAAACGCAGAGATTGCAGCACCAAACGCATCACCGATGCCGATCAATATAGGCTCGTTCACGCCCATTCGCTCAACCGCCGCAGCCAGTTGCACGAGCGAACCGCACCAGCGCTGCTCATTTTCGCGGCTGACGGAAATCATGATGGCGACGGGCGTCGAGGCCGGCATGCCATGCGCCAGAAGGGCTTCCTCGATGCTGGCAGCGGTTCGCCCGCCCATGTAAAAAACCGTGGTCACGGAAGGGTTCGACAGGGACTGCCAGTCTATATTCTCCGGCAGCTTGCCCTGTCTGGAGTGCCCGGTGACGAAGCGGACCGACTGGGCGTGATCGCGGTGGGTGAGGGAAACGCCGAGCCGCGAAGCCATGGCGCTTGCCGCGGTGATGCCGGGTACGATTTCGACCGGGATGTTTTCAGCCTCCAGCGCTGCGATCTCCTCGCCGGCGCGTCCGAAAATCATCGGATCGCCGGATTTCAGCCGCACTACCCTTTTGCCGGCCTTGGCAAGGCGGATCATCATGTCGTTAATATCTTCCTGCTTGCAGCTTTCCCGGCCGCCGCGTTTGCCAACAAGCATACGCTTCGCCTCCCGCCGCGCCAGTTCCAGCACCTCGGATGAAACGAGATCGTCGAACAGAATGACATCCGCCGCCTGCAAGGCGCGTACCGCTTTCAGCGTCAGCAGCTCGGCATCGCCCGGTCCGGCACCGACCAGCGTCACAAGGCCGCGTGCCGATCCTTTCCGACCTGCCTGCGTGCCGATGTCTGTCAGCAGCCTTTCTTCGCTGCCCTCATCCAGCCTTTCGGTAAACGCCCGGTCGACAAATTTCTCCCAGAATGAACGCCGCGCCGGGCCGGGCGCGAGGCGTATATTGACCCGCTCTCGGATGGTCTGGGCAAGCGCGCCCCAATCCTTGAGAGCGAGCGGCAGCAAAGTCTCGATGCGCCGGCGAATGGCCTGCGCCAGAATGGGTGCGGCGCCATCGGTGGAGATCGACACCACCACCGGCGAACGATTGACGATGGAGCCAAACTGGAACTGGCAGAATTCTGGCTTGTCGATGACATTGACAGGCACGCCGGCTGAGCGCGCGGCATTGTAAAATCTTCCCGCCTCTTCGTCGGTTTCACAATCCGCCAGCGCCAGTTCCGCGCCTTTGAAACTATCCGGACCCCAGGAACGGTCATGCCATGTCAGCATCTGGCTTGTCGAGACGAGCGCCGCAAAGCAATCCGAAAGCTCGCTTTCCTCGCAATAGAGGTGAAGTTCCGCCCCGCAGGCAAGCAGCAGTTCCGCTTTCCATGCGGCCCCATCCGATCCGCCCGCCAGCACCACGCGCTTGCCCTCAAGCCCCCAGAAGACCGGCAACTTGGCGAGCTTCTCCATGCGGTTCGGTTCATTCCGCTGCGGTTTTAAGGCATCCATCGATGATCCCCCTGATCTCGGCGCGGCAGGAGCCGCAATTGGTTCCGGCATTCAACGCAGCACCTATGGCTTCGACGCTGTGGCAGCCATTGCGGATGGCGGCCGTGATCTGGTTGACCCCGACATTGAAGCAGGAGCAGACCGTCGCCCCCGGATCGGCGCGGCCGGCGCCGGGACGCCCGGCGACCAGGGCAAAACGCATGCGCAAATCCTCATGGCGTTCGTTCAGCTGTGAAATCGCCCAGTTGCGGGCAACGGCCACCGGCTCTCTGGCGACGAACAGCGCTGCCAGCAAGGTACCACCGTCGAAGAAAGCAAGCCGCAGATCGCCCGTCTGCCGGTCACTGTAACCCAGAGGCTCAACCCTGATATCGACTCCGAAAACCCGTCGCGCCCAGAGCGTCCAGTCCTGCGGCTGTTCCTCGAAGGCAAGCTCCATGCGGTAGCCGCCATCCGCCTTCGCAACTGCCCAATAGGCGCAGCCCGGCGCATCAGGCCGGGTGCGGGAGATCGCAAATCCATAGGCTTTCGCCACAAAACGTCGTGCACTCACGCCGACATTCTTCGAAGCGGGCTGGCCGGAATGCGGGTCCGTGACCGCTGGCACGAGCATATCGATGCGGGCCTGCGAGGCGAACTGGTCGTTCCAGTGCATCGGCGCAAACACAGCTCCCCGTGCCTGCCTCTCGCTGACCAGAGCCCGCAGCAGGACCTTGCCGTGCGGGCTTTCAATCTCCACCAGATCGGCGCTGTCGATGCCCAGCAACTGTGCATCGCGCGGGTGAAGTTCGGCAAAGGGTTCGGCGATATGGGCGGTAAGCCGCGCGCTTTTGCCGGTGCGGGTCATGGTGTGCCATTGGTCGCGGATACGGCCAGTATTCAGCGTCAGCGGGTAGTCCGCCGATGTCCTGCCGGTCTCCGGCAGTGCCGTGGCGATGAAGCGGGCCTTGCCATCCGCATGGAAAAAGCGGCCATCCGCGAAAAAGCGGGTATTGGCGGCTTCACCGCGTCCGGCTTTTGGCCATTGAAACGGTTTCATCGTACCGTAGGAATCACGGTCGATCCCGCCGATATCGAAATCGCGGCCTCCGGCGTTCTCGAAGCCGGAGAGAGCGGCATGCTCGGCGAAAACCTCAGAAGGTTGCCGGAAGCCGAAGGCGGCGTCAAAACCCATGCGCCGTCCAACTTCGGCGAATTGCCACCAGTCGGCCTTTGCTTCGCCGGGCGCGTCAAGAAAACCGCGCTGGCGGGAAATACGTCGTTCGGAATTGGTGACCGTGCCGTCTTTTTCACCCCAGCCGAGCGATGGCAACAGCACATGGGCGTGGCGGGCGGTATCGGTATTGGCGATGAGATCGGACACCACGACAAAGGGACAGGCCTTGATCGCCGCCTCGACGGCACCGGCATCCGGCATGGAAACGACGGGGTTGGTGGCCATGATCCACAGCGCCTTGATGCGGCCATCGGCAACCGCCCGGAACATATCCACGGCCTTGAGGCCAGGCTTCTGCGCAATCGCCGGCGAGGCCCAGAAGCGCTGCACGCGGTCGCGGTCTTCAGCGCTCTCGATGGCCATATGGGCCGCCAGCATATTGGCAAGCCCGCCCACCTCGCGTCCGCCCATGGCGTTGGGCTGACCGGTCAGCGAAAACGGCCCCATGCCCGGCCGGCCGATGCGGCCTGTGGCGAGGTGGCAATTGATGATGGCGTTGACCTTGTCGGTGCCGCTTTGCGACTGGTTGACGCCCTGACTGTAGCAGGTGACGGTTTTTTGCGTGCGTTCGAACAATTCGTAAAAGGAAATCAGTTCCGCGATTGTCAGACCGGTCTTGTCGGCAATCTCCGGCAGGCTGTGCCCGGTCGCTGCCTGCATCGCGGCATCGAGGCCGACAGTGTGGTTTCCAACATAAGCATTATCGAACGCGGAACTGCCGGAAAGATGGGCCAGAAGACCAGTAAACAGCGCCACATCTCCATCCGGGCGGATGGCGAGGTGCATATCGGCAATATCTGCGCTCATCGTCCGGCGCGGATCGATGACCACCACCTTCATGTCCGGCCGCGCCGCCTTTGCGGCAGCAAGCCGTTGATAGAGGACGGGATGACACCAGGCGAGATTGGATCCGGTGAGGATTACCAGATCGGCAAGCTCCATATCCTCATAGGTGCCGGGCACCGTATCGGCCCCGAAGGCGCGGCGATGGCCGGCGACCGAAGACGACATGCAAAGCCGTGAATTCGTATCGATATTGGCCGATCCGATGAAACCCTTCATCAGCTTGTTGGCGAGGTAATAATCCTCCGTCAGCAATTGGCCGGAAACGTAAAAGGCAACCGAATCCGGGCCGTGCTCGGAGATGGCCTCGGAGAATCTTGAAGCAACGAGTTGAAGCGCTTCGTCCCATGCCACCCGCTTTCCGTGGATTTCGGGATGGAGCAGCCGTCCGTCGAGGTCGATGGTTTCGGCCAGAGCCGAACCCTTGGAACACAGCCGGCCGAAATTGGCGGGGTGGTCCGGATCGCCTTTGACGGAAACGATGCCGTCATCGGCAACGGTGGCGATGACGCCGCAGCCGACACCGCAATAGGGACAGGTGGTTTTCGTTTCAACGGGCATTGGTTTGCCCTCTTGGTGCGTGGCGTTTACCCCCCTCTGCCCTGCCGGACATCTGCCCCTCAAAGGGGTAGATCAATTGTGGCACCGGCTCTATTTTACAGCTTGCGTCTCCGACAACAGAGATGAAGCGAGAAGCGTGCCACTTGTCGATCTTGCCCCTCGAGGGGGAGATGTCCGGCAGGGCAGAGGGGAGTATCGTCGCCAACATCTGATATCACTCCGCCGCAATCATCAAAGTTTCGAGCGCAATCGAAAGCCGCCCGTCGAGATTGCGGAGAGGAATGGTCCTCACCTCACCCTCATCCGCCCCCAACGCCTTGCCGGTCTCCAGCGAAATGACCCAATTGTGCAAAGGACATGTCACCGAAGCCCCGTGCACGATGCCCTGAGACAGCGGGCCGCCTTTGTGCGGGCAATGATCCTCGATGGCGAAGACCTGATTTTCAGCCGTGCGAAACACGGCGATCTTGCCCATAGGCGTTTTCACGCAGCGCGCGCCGCGCAGCGGAATGTCGGAAATGTCGCCAATATCGATCCAGTTGCTGTCCATCGTTCTCACTCCGCTGCCTCGTTGAAACCGATTGCCGCCATCGGCCTGAATTCGTGCTTGTCGTGGCCGGACACACGTTCCGACCAGGGATCGACCTGCGCGAATTTCTGGCTGAAGACGAAGCGGTCAAAATAGGCCCGGCGCTTGTCGGCATCGTCCATGATCTGGCGGCGGACTTCGTCGTAACCGATGCGCTTGGCCCATTTATAGATGCGCTCGAGGTAGCGCGCCTGCTCGCGGTACATCTGGGTCAACGCCACGATATGCTCCAGCGCCTCATCCTCGGTATGGACGAGGCCCAGCACTTCCGTACCCTTGATATCGAGACCAGCGGCACCGGCGAAGTGGATTTCGAAACCGGAATCGACGCAGATGACGCCGATATCCTTGCATGTCGCCTCAGCGCAGTTTCGCGGACAGCCGGAAACGGCAAGCTTCAGCTTGGCGGGCGTCCATGAGCCCCACATGAATTTTTCGATGCGGATGCCGAGGCCGGTGGAATCCTGCGTGCCGAAGCGGCACCATTGTTCTCCAACGCAGGTCTTCACGGTGCGAAGCCCCTTGGCATAGGCCTGGCCGGAAATGAAACCGGCCTTGCCGAGATCGGCCCAGACCGCCGGCAAATCCTCCTTCTCGATGCCGAGAAGATCGATGCGTTGCCCGCCTGTCACCTTCACCATCGGGATTTCGAACTTGTCGACCACATCCGCAATCGCCCGCAGTTCGGAGGAAGATGTGACGCCGCCCCACATGCGTGGAACGACGGAATAGGTGCCGTCCTTCTGGATATTGGCATGGACGCGCTCATTGATATAACGCGACTGGTAGTCGTCGGCATATTCGTCGGGAAAATCGCAGACGAGATAGTAGTTGAGCGCAGGTCTGCACTTGGCGCAGCCGCAGGATGTCTTCCATTCCAGTTCCTGCATCACGGCGGGAATGGTCTTCAGGCCCTTGGCCTTGATGAGACGGCGCACATCATCGTGGCCGAGATCGGTGCATTTGCACATGGGCTGCACGGCAGCGGGATTGTAGCTGTCGCCAAGCGTCAGCGTCATCAGTTTCTCGACAAGGCCGGTGCAATTGCCGCAGGAGGCGGATGCCTTGGTATGGGCGCGCACATCATCCAGCGAGGTCAGCCCCTTCGAGGTGATGACCGAGGTGATCTTGCCCTTGCAGACGCCGTTGCAGCCGCAGATTTCCGCATCATCCGGCAAGGCTGCAACGGCCGCCATAGGGTCCAGCGGGGACCCTCCCTGATAGGCCTGGCCGAAGATCAGGGTTTCGCGCATGGCGGAAATGTCGGTCGATTTCTTCATCAGGTCGAAGAACCACGAACCATCCGCTGTCTCGCCGTAAAGAACCGCGCCGATGATGCGATTTTCCTTGAGGATCAGGCGCTTGTAGACACCGGCGGTGGCATCGCGCAGCACGATTTCCTCGCGGTCGTCGCCCTCGGCAAAATCGCCGGCGGAAAACAGGTTGATGCCGGTGACCTTCAGTTTGGTATTGGTGACCGAACCGTGATACTCGGCTGAACCGCCGCAAAGCCGGTCCGCCAGCACCCGCGCAGATTCATAAAGCGGCGCGACCAGCCCGTAGCACATGCCGCGATGCTCGGCGCATTCGCCAAGCGCATATATCGAGGCATCCGACGTCATCATGCCATCATCCACGACGATGCCGCGATTGACGGCGATGCCGGCTTCCTTGGCGAGACCCGAGGCGGGACGTATGCCGACCGCCATCACCACCATGTCGCCTTTAATGACGCGACCGTCTTCCAACTCGATGCCTTCGACCTTCTCCGCGCCGAGAATGCATTTGGTATTGGCCTTGGTGATGATGTCGATGCCGCGCTCGTTCAGCGCCTTTTCCAGAAGATAGGCCGCTGCCGGATCGAGCTGCCGCTCCATGATCGTCGGCATCAGATGGATGACGGTAACATCCATGCCCTGGCGCTTCAGCCCGTAAGCTGCTTCCAGACCCAGAAGGCCGGCGCCGATGACGATGGCGCGGCCCTTGCCCTCGGCGATCTCAAGCATCTTCGTGACATCGTCGAGATCGCGATAGGCGAGAACGCCCGGCAATTGATGGCCAGGGACGGGAATGATGAAGGGCAAGGAACCGGTGGCGATCACCAGCCTGTCGTAGGAAACGGTGATGCCGTTTTCGCTGGTTACGGTCTTGTTGTCGCGGTCGATGCCGGTGACCTTGGCGCCCTTGTGCAGCGTCACATTGTTGGCCGCGTACCATTCGTCATTGTGGATGATGATATCTTCATAGCTCTTTTCGCCTGAGAGTACTGGCGAGAGCATGATGCGGTCGTAATTGACGCGCGGCTCGGCGTTGAAAATGGTGACGTCGTAGAGGCCGGGGGCGGTTTCGAAAAGGTTTTCCAGCATGCGCCCCGGCGCCATGCCATTGCCGATGATGACGAGTTTTTGCGCCATGGTGGTTACTCCGCAGCTTCGACGAAGCGGTGACGTTCGTAAAGGAACTTCAGCACGGCCTCGCGGCATTTGAGGTAGGTCTTGTCGGATGCAAGCTCGATGCGGTTGCGCGGGCGCGGCAGCGGCACGTCAAGCACTTCGCCGATATGGGCGGCGGGACCGTTGGTCATCATTACGATACGGTCGGACAGCAGCACCGCCTCATCCACATCGTGGGTGATCATGACCATGGTGTTGCCAAGCCGGGCGTGGATTTCCATCACGGCGTCCTGAAGGTGGGCGCGAGTCAGCGCATCCAGTGCGCCGAAAGGCTCGTCCAGCAGCAGGATTTTCGGCTCCATGGCGAGCGCCCGGGCAATGCCGACGCGCTGTTTCATGCCACCGGAAATTTCAGACGGTTTCTTGTCCTTGGCATGGGCCATCTGCACGAGATCCAGATTGCGCATAACCCAGTCGTGGCGTTCCGCTTTGGTCTTGGTACTGCTGAAGACCTTCGCGACGGCCAGGTTGACGTTTTCATAAACCGAAAGCCAGGGGAGCAGGCTGTGGTTCTGGAAGACGACGGCGCGTTCCGGGCCAGGTTCGTTGACCTCGCGGTTTTCCAGAAGCACGACGCCTGCTGAGACTTTGGTCAGCCCGGCGATGAGGTTGAGCATGGTGGACTTGCCGCAGCCGGAATGCCCGATGACTGAGACGAATTCGCCCTTGCCGATGGTCAGGTTGATGCCTTTCAGCACCTCGGCGCGCGAACCGCCCTTGTCGAAATATTTGTCGATATGATCGAGTTTCAGATAAGCGTTCATGATGGTCGCCCTTTTAGTTGGCCGCAGCGCCGCGGGTGATGACCTTGCCGAGCGCCGCTACCAGCTTGTCGAGCATGAAGCCGACAACGCCGATGTAAGCGAGCGCCACGATGATGTCGGGCAGGCGCGAGGAGTTCCACGCATCCCAGATGAAGAAGCCGATACCGACGCCGCCGGTCAGCATTTCCGCCGCCACGATGGCGAGCCAGGAGAGGCCGATGCCTATGCGCAGACCGGTGAAGATGTAGGGGGCGGCCGACGGCAGCATGATCTTGAAGAAGAATTCGATCTGGTTGAGCCGCAGCACCTTCGCAACGTTGCGATAATCCTGCGGAATGTTGCGCACGCCGACCGCCGTATTGATGATGACGGGCCAGATGGAGGTGATGAAGATCACGAAAATGGCCGACGGATTGCTGTCCTGAAAGGCGGCAAGTGAAAGCGGCAGCCAGGCAAGCGGCGGCACGGTGCGCAGGACCTGAAAAATCGGGTCGAGGCCGCGCATGGCCCAGACCGACTGGCCGATGACCGCACCGAGAATGATGCCGGCGATGGCCGCAAGGCCGAAACCGTATGCCACGCGCTCCAACGAGACCAGCACGCGCAAGCCGAGGCCGATATCCTGCGAACCATTATGGAAGAACGGCGATACGATGAGATCGTAGCTTTCTTCGAATACCTGGCTTGGCGGCGGCAGGGACGAGCCGGGGGCGGAACAGAGCACCTGCCAGACGCCCAGCAGAACGGCGAGGACGACAAATGGCGGTATGATATTGCGGGCCGCCGCAGCACCCAGTTTACGCAGATTGAACCGCGAGGGATGTTTGGGCGGAAGGGTCACGACGTTTGCCTTTTGTACCACCGGTTGCTGCGGCTGTTCCTTGAAATTTCGAGCCAATGCGGACATGGCGTTTCCTTTGGATTTCGGTTGCGGTCAGGGTCTCGCCCCTCATCCGGCCTTTGGTGTCCATCTTTAAATGGCAACCCGGCGGAGGAGGGGCGACACCCGTGTCTCCTCCTCAGGAGGCTGCCTTGATGGAAAGACTTTCGAGATAGGCCGACGGGTTTTCCGGGTCGAAGACCTTGCCGTCGAAGAAGGTTTCCTTGCCGCGCGACGTGGAGGCGGGAATATCGGCAACACCGAGATCCTTTGCAGCGTCGCGCCAGATGTCCTCGCGGTTGACCTTGGCAACCAGCGCCTTCACGTCCGTATCGGGTGCAAATTTACCCCAGCGGATGTTTTCCGTGATGAACCAGCTGTCGTGGCTGCGGAAGGGATAGGACGCGTGATCCTGCCAGAACTTCATCTGCAGACCGGTATTTTCCAGCACGCGGCCGTTGCCGTAATTGATATTGCCCTTGAGGCGGCCAAGAACGTCCTTCGGTGGCACGTTGAACCATTGGCGCTTGCCGAGGATCGTGGACATCTCCTCCTTGTTCGCCATCTCATCGCACCATTGCTGGGCCTCCATCACGGCCATCAGCAATGCCTTGGTGGCGTTGGGGTTCTTTTCCACCCAGTCGGCGCGCATGCCGAGCGCCTTCTCGGGATGCCCTTTCCAGAGTTCCCCGGTGGTACAGGCAGTGAAGCCGATGCCCTGATTGACGAGTTGCTCGTTCCAGGGTTCGCCCACACAGAAGACGTCCATATTGCCGACCTTCATGTTGGCGACCATCTGCGGCGGCGGAACGACGATGGTGGAGACGTCCTTGTCCGGGTCGATGCCGCCGGCGGCCAGCCAATAGCGGATCCACAGATCATGCGTGCCGCCGGGAAATGTCATGGCAGCCTTGATTTCCTTGCCTTCTGCCTTCTTCTTCTCGAAAGCTGCCTTCAGCTTGGACGCGTCGAGCTGAACGCCGGTTTCAGCATATTCCTTGGCGACGGAAATACCCTGGCTGTCGAGATTGAGGCGGGCGATAAGCGCCATCGGCACAGGCACGTTGTTCTGCGTCACCTTGCCGGTATGCATGAGATAGGGCATCGGGGTCAGGATATGCGCGCCATCAATGCCGTTCGATGCGCCGCCGAGCACGAGATTGTCACGTGTCGCACCCCAGGATGCCTGTTTGAGAACCTCGACATCCGGCATGCCATGCTTGGCGAACAGTCCCTTTTCCGCCGCGATGATAAGCGGGGCGGCGTCGGTCAGCGCGATGAAGCCGATTTTCGCGCCCTTCACTTCCGGCTCAGCCGTGGCTGCGAAAGCGCCTGACGGAAAAGCGGTGCGCACGGCGGTAACAAGGGCTGCGGCGGCTGTCGTCTTCAGTATGGTGCGGCGGCTGACATCGCCCGAGAATATCTTTTTCATTCGCATCTTCCCCTTATTGGACCACCGCATGGGTGGCGCGTTCGCTTGCGAAAAAACCTGAAAATAAAAAAAACGCCGCTCGGAGTTTGCGCCTTCGGAACGGGAAATGTTCCGGGCAGCAAAACCTTGCGACGTCTATGTCTGTGAAAGCGCTTATGCCGCGCCCTGCTCGCCCCGATCGCCGTTGACCAGTGCAAAGACGAAGACGCAAGAGGCGTGCCAGTTTTACTTATGGAAGCTATCGCCTTGGAAACAAACGGAATTTCCGAGATTGAATCGGACGATTAAATTTTAATCAGTAGGAATTTTGTCTATGGTTTGCGCAAATGGATAAATTCCGCGCTTGAAATTTGCGCAGCTTGCCCGGCCGACGGCTGTCAGGCCTCGCCTTGGGAGATGGAAAACGGGGCAGAACTGCGCACGGAAAAGCCATTCACATATCCAGCAATGTCTGCGGGATCGAAAACAAAACCGTCCACGAACCGGTCACCCGCCTCCTGCCCTTCGACTCGAATATCGGCATCATCGGGCGCATTGGCATCGCCCAGTGCCGCCCGATAAATATCTGGACGGTAAGCGGACAGGGTGGCCTCCACACCACCTTGCGAAAACTCCGTCTGCCCCCAGCGGATCATCTGGCTGTAAATCCACAGTGCCTGGCTCTGGCGCGGATAATTGGCATGGCCGCCGTGGAAGAGGAAATATTTGTCGATGACCCGGCGGTTGCCCTGGCTGTCGATGTTGAATTCACCGGCAAGCACATGGCGGATGATGCTTTGCGGCGCACCGATATAACGCGGATCGGCAAGTGTCCTGCTCAGATCATCGTGATTTTCCGCAAGGTCGCACCAACGTGCGGCGGCATCGAGCGCCGTCAGCAGCCGGCTGACCGTTTCCTGCTGGCTTTCGGCCCATTCAGGCCGCATCCCGATCACTTTTTCCGGCGCAGACGGCCACAAATCCTGCTTGGCAGCGACGATCCTGCCCACACCGCGCTCGGCAGCAACGATGTTCCACGGTGCACCGACACAGAAACCATCTATGGCGCCCGCCGCCAATGCATCCGACGTCAATGGCGGTGGTACGACCACCAGTTTGACGTCGTGATCGGGATGAATGCCACCAGCGGCGAGCCAATAGCGAAATTCGTAATTGTGAGAGGAAAACGGGTAGGTCATGCCGAGCGTCGGTGTAGCTTCGCCCCGCGCTCGCATGTCATCCAGCACCTGCTTTAAGGCCTTCGCATTTTCCAGCGCCCCCGCCGTTTCGGAAAGCCCCGTCAACGCCTTCATCCGGGCAAAAAGCCGCGTCGAAAGCGTTATAGCATTGCCGCCGCGCCCAAGTGAAAACGGCGTGATCGTCGGCGAAGGGTTCGAGCCGAGTCCGAGCATGGAGGCAACCGGCATCGGCGACAGCATATGGGCAATGTCGAATTGCCGGAATGCCAGCCGGTCGCGCACATTCGCCCAGGACACATCCTTGACGAGATCGAGCGTCAGGCCTTCGCGCTCGGCAAAGCCGAATTCCGCCGCAGCAATGAGGACGGACGCATCGACAAGAGGAATAAAACCTGCCCGCAGGATTTTTTGCCGGTCGCTGCCAACAATTGCCGGCGCGCCCGCTTTTGAACCGGCCGATTTTTCCTGTCCCGCCATATCATACACTCCTCGACTGTCCCGCCGGCGGGTTCGTTACATCAACAGACCGGCCGCGGTGACCACGCTTTGCGCGATCTCGGATATTTTCTTTTTCTCGTTCATCGCCGTTTGCCGCAGAAGCGCAAAAGCCTCCTCTTCGGACAGGCCACGCATTTTCATCAAAATGCCTTTGGCGCGCTCGATGACCTTGCGCTCCTCAAGCGCCGATTTTGCTTCGGCAAGTTCCTGTCGCAGACGGCTGAAAGCGTTGAAGCGGCTGACCGCCATATCGAGGATGGGTTTGACGCGTTCTTTCTTCAGCCCGTCAACGACATAGGCGGAAACACCGGCCTCAACGGCCGCCTCGATGGACGCGGTATCGGAGCGGTCGACAAACATGGCGATCGGCCGGCCGACCGTGCGTGTCAACTGAAACAGATGCTCCATCATGTCGCGGTTGGGATTTTCAAGGTCGATGAAGATGACATCGGGCTGCAGCGTCTCGATGGTCCGCGCCACGCCGTGCACCTCATGGATGACCGTCACGCGATTATACCCGGCCTCGCGCAGCCCCTCCTCGATGATCGAGGCGCGGATCGCGTTTTCGTCTATAACGAGAATGGTGAGGTCGCGAAGCGTCATGTCGGCATTGATGACGCACCGCAACAAACTTGGCAATCAGGCGCCGATATAAAAATGGAGCGGACGTGAAAGGGACGTTTTCATCCCGCTCCGCCTGATTTCTCAGGACGCCCGCTCGAGCGCCTTCAAAACCGTCCGCTCGGAAAGATTGAGATAGATTTCCATCTCGTCACCGGCCTCAGCCGCCTTGCCCTCTTCCATCAGCGACAGGATCTTGCTGTTCATGTCCACAAAGGGGGAATGGAGCTGCTCCGGGTCTTTCAGCAGGCCGAAACAAAGCCTGAGCTCAGCGGCAATGCGCTCGTAAAAATCGCTGAGACGAGCGCTGTCGAGAAGGTCGACCACGGCGGCGTGGAACTTCATGTTGGCGCTGCCCACGCCTA
The DNA here is from genome assembly GCF_013318015.2 of Agrobacterium tumefaciens. Taxonomy (NCBI): domain Bacteria; kingdom Pseudomonadati; phylum Pseudomonadota; class Alphaproteobacteria; order Hyphomicrobiales; family Rhizobiaceae; genus Agrobacterium; species Agrobacterium tumefaciens. The sequence goes on from NZ_CP115842.1 coordinate 1,126,870, forward strand.
ACCAGTCTGCCTGGTCGCGCTTTATCCTGGCATCATCGACCGCCGTGCGCATTGTCCGGATGGCCGGGTGCTTGTGCCAGGCCTGACGCAGCGCCCCGCATTCCACCATGCGCCGCACCCTGTAAATATCAATCACCGAAGCCAGGGTGGGAACGGCGACAAAAACGCCGCGATTGGCCTCGTGACGCAGCAGACCATCCTTGGTCAGGAGACGAAAGGCTTCACGCAGCGAATTGCGGGAGACCTCGAAACGTTCACTGAAGGCTGCTTCCGAAAGACGCTGGCCCGGCATCAGTTCACCGGAGATCAGCAGGGTGCGAATACCCTTTGCCAATCGATCCGCAAGCGGCAGACCCTCTATCGTTTCCGTCATGGCGCTTTCCTTAAGAGCAATGCAACGTTGGGAATTCCGTGACAGGCATGTTCGGACACGGCATGATTGCCCATAGCACAAAGCTTCAGCAAAGCGCCAAAAAAACGTGATGAATTCATACTCATAACGTCCAACAAATAGACAAAATAAAAGAACGATTATCATTTATTGTTGAACAATATTGACAATCTCACGGAACAAGACAAGATCGGTGGCATAAAGCATCCGCGAGGGGCGGATTGCGACAGGAGCGGAGAAAATCCATGGAGCAGAAAAAGCTCACCCCGACTGCCGATCTCAAAATGTCAAAACGTGCATCTCTTCTGGGAGCAATCTTCCTGATGGCAACATCTGCCATCGGTCCCGGCTTCATCACGCAGACGGCGACATTCACCATGCAGCTTGGTGCCGCATTCGCCTTCGGCATTCTTGCTTCCATCCTCATAGACTTCGTCGTTCAGCTCAACATCTGGCGCATCGTAACGCTGACGCGCATGCGTGCGTCCGACATCGCCAATGCTGCCATTCCGGGTTCCGGCTATCTTCTCGCCATTCTCGTCATCATCGGCGGCCTTTTCTTTAATATCGGCAATATTGGCGGCACCGGCCTCGGCCTGAACGCCATCTTCGGGCTCGATCCGAAAATCGGCGGCGCCATCAGCGCAATCTTTTCCATCGCCATCTTCGTTTCCAAACGGGCTGGCCTCGCCGTCGACCGGTTCATCATTTTCGCCGGTATCCTGATGATCGTGCTGACGCTCTACGTTGCATTCGTATCCGCGCCGCCGGTCGGTGATGCCTTCCGCCAGACTTTCCTGCCGGACACAATCAATTTCGCGACCATCACCACCATCGTCGGCGGCACCGTCGGCGGCTACATCACCTATTCCGGCGCGCACCGCCTGCTGGACCGGGGAATGGTCGGCATTGAAAACCTGCCCGCCGTCAACCGCGCCGCTCTGACCGGCATCGCTGTCACCGGCATCATGCGTTACGTGCTGTTCCTCGCCATTCTCGGCGTTGTCGCCAGCGGCGTCGTCATCGATACATCGGGCCAGGCCGCCAATCCCGCCGCACAGGCTTTCCGGTCGGCCGCGGGCGATCTCGGCTTCCGTCTATTCGGCATCATCTTCTGGGCTGCGGCCATCACAAGCGTCATCGGCGCGGCGTATACCTCCGTCTCGTTCCTGCCCGTGTTCAAGCAGGATATGACGGAACGCGCCCGCAACATGGCGACGGTCATCTTCATCGCTGTCTCGCTCGTCTGCTACCTGCTCATCACGACGCCGCCCGCCGCCATGCTGGTCTTCGTTGGCGGCCTGAACGGTCTTATCCTGCCCATCGGCCTCAGCATCTTCCTGTTTGCCGCATGGAAGCGCGAAGACCTGATGGGCGGCCACCGCTACTCGCGCATTCTGCTCGGGCTTGGCGTTCTGACATGCGCATTGACGTGGTACATGGGCTACAAGTCCGCCGGCACCATTTTCGGCCTGCTCGGCCTGTAAAAACTAGAGCGTTTCCGCATTTCGGAGAAAAACGGAAACGCTCTATATATTTGTTATTACGCATTTTCCCGACGCAAAACCGCTACGCACTTTTGCTGGAAATGCTCTAAAGGGAGGCAACATGGCCGCTATCGATCTCAACAGCGATCTTGGCGAAAGTTACGGCGCGTGGCGCATGGGAGATGACGAGGCGATGCTTGCCATCGTTTCCAGCGCTAACATCGCCTGCGGATTTCACGCAGGTGACCCGGCCGGCATCTACCGGACCGTTAAGGCCGCTGCCGAAAAAGGCGTGGTCGTCGGCGCCCATGTTTCCTACCCGGACCGCGTCGGCTTTGGCCGCCGCGATCTGGATGTGACCTCCGAAGAGCTGATCGCCGATGTCATCTACCAGATCGGTGCACTAAAGGGTGTCGCCGCCGCAGCCGGAACCACGGTGCGTTACGTGAAGCCGCATGGCGCGCTTTACAACCGCATCGCCAATGACGCGAAACAGGGACAAGCGGTCATCGACGGTATAAAGGCCGTCGATGCCTCGCTGGTGCTGATGGGCCTTGCCAATGCGCCCATCCTCGATCTCGCCCGCAAGGCAGGCCTTGCCGTCGTCGCGGAAGCCTTCGCTGACCGTGCCTATACGCCCGAAGGCCAACTCGTCTCGCGCCGCGAGGCGGGCGCCGTACTGCACGACGCTGCCAAAATCGCCAACCGGATGGTGCAGCTTGCCCGCGAAGGAACACTCGAAGCCATCGACGGCAGCAGCATCAAGATCGAAGCACAATCCATCTGCGTGCATGGCGACAGCCCCGGCGCGGTGGCGATCGCCCAGGAAATCCGCCGCCGTTTCGAAGCCGAGGGCATCGAAATCCGCTCTTTTGCATCCATTCTCTAAAAGGGCGACCAATGACGATACCCTTATCCTTTCTGAGCCACACCAATGCGGATGCCGCCCGGACGGCCCGCGCCGATTATCGTGGCGGCCTCGTTGCACCGACCTCCGGCATCGCTCCCGGTTTCACGCAGGCCAACATGATCGTGCTGCCGCGCGACTGGGCCTTCGATTTCCTCCTCTATGCGCAGCGTAATCCCAAGCCCTGCCCGGTGCTCGATGTTTCAGATCCCGGCTCACCAACCACGCTTCTTGCCCCCGGTGCCGATCTCAGGACCGACCTACCGCTTTACCGTATCTGGCGGGACGGCAAACTTGCCGAGGAAACGGCGGATGCGACCGCCGCATGGGCAGAGCGTGACGATCTCGTCGCTTTCCTGATCGGTTGCAGCTTTACCTTTGAAACGCCGATGGTCGAAGCGGGTATCGAAATCCGTCACATGACCGACAAAAGCAACGTTCCGATGTATCTGACCAACCGCCCCTGCCGGCCGGCCGGCCGGTTTAAGGGCAACATGGTCGTTTCCATGCGACCGATCCCGGCTTCGCGCGTGGCCGATGCCGCGACAATTTCAGGACGTTTTCCGGCGGTTCACGGTGCGCCCGTGCATGTCGGCGCGCCGGAAGAAATCGGCATATCGGATCTCGCGAAGCCGGATTTCGGTGATGCGGTGCGGATCGAACCCGGCGAGGTTCCAGTTTTCTGGGCCTGCGGCGTGACGCCTCAGGCTGCAGTCATGGCGTCCGGCGTGCCGTTCGCGATTACCCATGCGCCCGGGCACATGTTCATCACCGACATTCCCGATTCTGCCTATCACGCGTGAGGATATGATGCGTTTTCTCCCCGTCAGCCTCACCACCATTCTCGTCGAACTTGCCGATCTCGATGAAACGCTGGCGCTGTTCGCCTCGCTTCAGAACGATCCGATCGAGGGCATCGACGAAACAGTTCCGGCTGCCCGCACCCTGATGATCCGTTTCCGCCCCGAAAAGATTGGCGCAGAGGCGCTGGTTGCACGGCTTTCCAGCCGCGATCTCTCCGCAAAAATCGCGCCCTCGGACAATCTGGTGGAAATCCCCGTCCATTATAACGGCGAAGATCTGGCCGACGTTGCCGAACTGACCGGCATGAGCGTCGACGAAGTCATCCGCCGCCATACCGAAAGCGAATTCACCGTGGCCTTCTGCGGTTTCGCGCCCGGCTTCGGTTATCTGGTTGGCGGCGATACGGCTCTTCACGTGCCGCGCCGGCAAAGCCCGCGTACCCGCATTCCGGCGGGTTCGGTGGCGCTGGCTGGCGCCTTCAGCGGCGTCTATCCGCAAAACAGCCCCGGCGGCTGGCAGATCATCGGCACCACACCGGTGAAGATGTGGGATATAGACCGTGATCCCGGCGCGCTTTTCCAGCCGGGTTATCGCGTGCGTTTCTTCGATATGGACAAGGCCGGAAGAACGGTTGATGTTCCCACCTCAGCGCCGCGCACCGCCCGCCCTGAGATGACAAGAGAAGGCCCGCATTTCGAGGTGCTCGCGGCCCCCATGCCCGCCATTTTTCAGGATCTCGGCCGCTTCGGCCAAACCGGACAGGGCGTCTCCGCCTCCGGCGCACTGGATCGTGGCGCGTTTAACGCCGCCAACCGTATCGTCGGCAATCCCGTCAACTCGCCGTGTCTCGAGCTGACGCTCGGCGGCTTTTCCTTCAAAAGCACGAGCCGCGCCGTTATCGGCATTGCGGGCGCGCCCTGCCCCATCACCGTCAAGACCGCAGATCGCAGTTTCGCCGCACAACCCCATGTTCCCGTGTCTCTCGAACCCGGCGATATCGTAACCTTGGGTCAGCCGCCGAAGGGCATGCGCTGTTATCTTGCTGTGCGTGGCGGGTTCGATGTCGAGCCCGTGCTGGGCAGCTATGCGACGGATACGCTCGCCGTAGTGGGTCCAGAAAGCGTGACTGCGGGCACTACTCTGCCGCTGAAGGGCGAAAAGACAGGACTTTCCAGCGTGTCTGTCGACGAGGCTCCGGCCTTCGATCCGCCGGCAACCGGCGATATTGTGACGCTCGACGTGGTTCTCGGACCGCGTACCGACTGGTTCACGCAAAAGGGCCTCGATACGCTGACCGGCCAGCTCTGGCAGGTCACGCCGCAATCGAACCGCGTCGGCATCCGCCTTGCCGGCGAAGTGCCGATGGAGCGCAGGGACAGTGCCGAATTGCCGAGCGAAGGCACGGCCACCGGAGCAATCCAGATTCCCCATAGCGGCCAGCCCGTTCTTTTCCTTGCCGACCACCCGTTGACCGGCGGCTATCCCGTCATCGGCGCGGTCGCGGAATACCATCTCGATCTTGCGGGGCAAATCCCCGTCAATGCCAAAATCAAGTTCCGCCCGATCGGCCCTTTTGCCGAAATCGCGGCGGCTAAAAGTCTGTAGGGAGAATAGCGATGAAAAAAGTGCTGATTGCCAATCGCGGCGAGATCGCGGTGCGGATCATCCGCGCATGCCGTGATTACGGCCTGCAATCGGTTGCCGTTTATGCCGATCCCGATCAGAATGCGCTATTCGTTCGGTTGGCGGATGAGGCCTATGCGCTGGAAGGCGTCCGCCCCGCCGAAACCTATCTCGATATCGCCAAGCTGATCGCGATTGCCAAACGCGCCGGCGCGGATGCCGTGCATCCCGGTTACGGCTTTTTGTCCGAACGCGCCGAATTTGCGCAGGCGGTTATCGATGCCGGCCTTAGCTGGATCGGCCCCGACCCACATGTCATTGAAGCGCTGGGCGACAAGGTGGAAGCGCGGCGCATCGCCACCGGCGTCGGCGCACCGCTGGTGGCCGGCAGTGACGGCCCCGTCTCTACCGCCGCCGAAGTCACCGCTTTTGCCGAAGAATACGGCCTGCCCGTCGCCATCAAGGCAGCGCATGGCGGTGGTGGGCGCGGCCTGAAGGTCGCATGGAAGATGGAAGAGATCGCCGATCTCTACGAATCCGCCGTTCGCGAAGCGACCGCCGCTTTCGGTCGCGGCGAGTGCTTTCTCGAACGCTTCCTAGACCGGCCCCGCCATATCGAGGCGCAGGTTTTGGCCGACAAGCACGGCAATGTGCTGGTGCTGGGCACCCGCGATTGCTCGCTGCAACGTCGGAACCAGAAGCTGATAGAGGAGGCTCCGGCCCCGTTCCTGTCTGCCGAACAGCGACAAAAAATCCACGACGCGGCAAAGGCGATCTGTGCCGCCGCGGGCTATTCCGGTGCCGGCACCGTCGAATTCCTGCTCGGCGTTGATGGCACGATTTCTTTCCTGGAGGTCAATACGCGCCTGCAGGTGGAACATCCCGTTACCGAGGAAACCACCAGTATCGATCTCGTCATCGAGCAGTTCCGCATCGCCGAGGGCCACACCCTGCGGGTGGTTGAAACGCCGGAACCGCGCGGCCACTCTATGGAATTCCGCATCAATGCCGAAGATCCCGGCCGAGGATTCCTGCCAACACCCGGCACGATCTCGATTTTCGATGCTCCTTCCGGCCCCGGCATCCGTATGGATAGCGGCGTCGTCAGCGGCTCCAGCGTGCCTGGCGTATTCGACTCGCTGATGGCGAAGCTCATCGTTACGGGTACCGACCGCGATCAGGTTCTGCGCCGCGCGCGCCGCGCGCTGAAAGAATTCCGTATCGAAGGCATTGCCACGGTTCTGCCGTTCCATCGCGCCGCAATCGAGACGGACGACTTCATCGGCACCGACGGTTTCAAGGTTCATACCCGCTGGATCGAGACCGATTTCGCCGCCATGCCTGACGCCATGGAACGTCCTGCACCGGCTGAAGACCCTTCCATCACGCGCACCTTTCTGGAAATCGACGGCAAGCGTGTTTCTGTCGGCCTGCCGAACCTGCTGCTCTCCGGCCTCGGCGCTGTCAGCGGCGGCAATGCCGCTGCCCCCGGCGCGTCGGTCAAGGAGAAGGAAGGTGAAATTATCGCTCCCGTTTCCGGCACCTTGCAATCGTTCAAGGTGACCGATGGCGAAACTGTTTCCAAAGGCGATCTTCTGGCCGTCATGGAAGCCATGAAAATGGAAACGCAAATCGTGGCGACGAAGGCCGGCAAGGTCCGCCTGATCGTCAAGGAAGGCGACTATCTTCAGGCGGGCGCGGCACTTCTCGAAATTGCGGAATAACGCATAGACCAGGCCACCGGACCCATCAGGGAAGGTGGTCCCCTCACAATCGAAGTTTGGTCAATACGGTGGCGGAACCCTTTCGCCGCCGGGCCGTTTATGGCGCGACCTGCTAACCATCATGAGGGAAATATGGCCGGACGCACCTTGCTTCAATTCTTCCATTGGTACTATCCGGACGGAGGGAAATTATGGAGCGAGGTGGCCGAAAAGGCGGAAAGCCTTGCCCGAATGGGTATTACCGACGTCTGGCTACCGCCGGCCTACAAGGGTTCTGCGGGCGGTTTTTCGGTAGGTTACGATACCTATGATCTCTTCGACCTTGGCGAATTCGACCAGAAGGGAACAGTCGCGACCAAATACGGTGATCGCGCTGCCCTCGAACAGGCTGGTCGGACGCTGAAGGAAAACGGCATCCGCGTCATTCACGACGTGGTTCTCAATCACAAGATGGGCGCGGATGAAAGGGAGAAGGTGCGGGTTCGCCGCGTCAATCCCGATGACCGCACCGATATAGAGGACGAGGATTTCGAGGCGCACGCCTATACGCGCTTCACCTTTCCCGGCCGAAACGGCACGCATTCCAAATTCATCTGGGACCTGAAGTGCTTCAGCGGCGTCGACCACATCGAAGAGCCTGATGAGGACGGCATTTTCCGTCTCGTCAACGAATATGGCGACGGCGAATGGAATGAGGAGGTCGACGAGGAAAACGGCAACTTCGATTATCTCATGGGCGCGGATGTCGAATTCCGAAACAGGGCTGTCTACGAGGAACTGAAATATTGGGGCCGGTGGCTTGCCGAACAAGTGCAGGTGGATGGTTTCCGCCTGGATGCCGCCAAACATATTCCGGCATGGTTCTTCCGCGACTGGGTAGGCCATATGCGCGACACGATTAATCCCGACCTCTTCGTTGTGGCGGAATACTGGCACCCCGATATAGACGCGCTGAAAAGCTATCTCGATCTGGTCGACAAGCAGCTGATGCTCTTCGATGTCGCCCTTCACCACCGCTTCCATGACGCTTCCAAGCAGGGCGGCGATTTCGACATGCGCACTATCTTTGATGGCTCGCTGCTTTCCGCTGTTCCAGATCACGCCGTCACGCTTGTCGACAACCACGACACGCAGCCGCTGCAATCTCTGGAAGCGCCCGTTGAACCCTGGTTCAAGCCTCTGGCCTATGCGATCATTCTGCTGCGCGAAGAAGGTGTGCCCTGCGTCTTTTATCCCGATCTTTTCGGTACGACGTATATAGACACCGGCAATGACGGCAACGACCATGAGATCGTCATGCCGGCTATCGAATGCCTTCCGAAGCTTATCGAGGCACGCAGCCGCTTTTCCAACGGTGCCCAGACGGATATTTTCGACGACCCGAGCTGCATTGCGTTTATTCGCCACGGTACCGCCGACGAGCCGGGCTGCGTTGTGGTGATGTCGAACGGCGAGGCGGCGGAAAAACAGATAGATCTCGGCCCTGAGCAGGCGGGAGCTGTATGGCGCGATTTCCTTGGTCACCGTCACGAACAGATCACCCTTGACGAGCATGGCAAGGGTCTGTTTTCCACCAATGGCGGCAGCGTCAGTGTCTGGGTTCCGGCCGACGTCGAGTAGGAACAATTGCTTTTAAAGCGGCCAGCCGGAAACCTTGCTCATTTGACGGATACGAGACGGCGCGGGCCCGCGCCGGCATCGGCCAGAACATCGTTTGGATTGCGTAAGGGACAATCATCGAGTGAGAGGCAACCGCAACCGATACAGCCGGTAAGCTGGTCGCGCAGCATAATCAGGCTGTTGATACGAAGCTGCAGCATTTCCCGCCAGGACTGCGAGAACACGCGCCAGTCAGCCGTCGTCGCCACCCTGTCCTGCGGCAAATCCGCCAAGGCGTCTCTGATGATGCTGAGCTGGATACCTGCTCGCTGCGCAATGCGGATAATGGCAATGCGCCGCAAGACCGCGCGATGATAACGACGCTGGTTCCCGCTGGTGCGCCAGCCTTCGATCAATCCCTTCGCCTCGTAAAAATGGATGGTGGAAACGGCGACGCCACTACGACGCGCAACCTCCCCAACCGTCAGGCTGTGTTTAAAGATGGTATTTTCCATGCCGGCTCCGTTTTCTGAACGGCCTCCGCTCTGAAAAACGCGGAAACACACTAGAGAGCAGCCGGTATAATTCCTCAACCTTAGTTGAGGTCAATAGGATGGATGGCAAAAAGAGGCGCCCATCGGGCGCCTCTGAATTCACAAATATCGCGGATCAGAATTTGGCGGTCATGCTGATCCAGAAGCGGCGGCCTTCCATGACCGTGTTGAAATCGTCAGCGCCGACTTCCTTGTCGAATACATTGTAAACCACCGCGTTGAGATCGACATTTTCGGCCACCGCATATTTCGCCCCGATGTCGAGGGTGGTGTAAGCGTCATATTTACGCCCGGCCTTGCCGTTGATCGTAACCGGTTTGCCGTTCGTACCGATGCGCGGACCCGCATTGATTTCCGATCCGTGATAATTCACCGAGGCCCAGGCTTCCAGCCCGTCCACCGGGGTGACCCATTCGCCTCTCAGATTGGCCATGTGCTCGGGTGTCCGCGCCAGCGGAAAACCCTCGTAATCACCCGTCTTCTGTTCGGAATGCATATAGGTATAGTTGCCGCGCAATGTCAGTTCCGGCGTCGCATACCATGCTGCCGTCAGTTCTATGCCCTGAATGACCGCATCGTCGATATTATAATTGTACCAGAGGCGATAATTGCTATCTTCGCTCCAGCGGGCAGGCGTTCCATCCGGATTGAGCACCAGCGCGTTGGAAATCTTGTCCTTGAAATCTGTGTAGAAATAGGTGGCACCGAGGGCAACATCACCATTGTCCCAGAGTGCTGCCAATTCATAACTCGTGCTTTTTTCCGCCTCCAGACCCGGATCGCCGATGATCACGCCGCAGGTACCGTTCGAGGCATAGGTGCACCCACCGCCGCCAGTCGTATAGGCGTAACCCGGTGCGATCTGGCGGATTTCCGGTGCGCGGAAACCTGTTGAAATGCCGCCCTTGATCGTAAGATCGTCGGTTGCGCTCCAGACGCCGTAAAGGCGCGGGCTGAAATGATTGCCATATTTTTCATGGTTATCCAGACGAAGGCCGCCCGTCAGCGCAAAGCTATCGACGATGCGCCATTCATCCTCGACGAAGAGCGCCCATTGCGTCGCCGAGAAAGTTTCGTCGCGACCGGTACGGCGTCCCGGATTCTGGTCCTTCAGCTGTGCCTCGAAATATTGACCGCCGGTGACGAGCGTATGGTTGCCGAACAGTTCGAACGGCGTGGTGAACTTGCCGTCGAGAACGCTATTGCGAACCTCCGGCGAGCGCGGATTTTCAGTGACGCGTCCCGTGCGAAAGTTTCTGGTGAAGTTGGTGCGCTCGGCCCATTCCTGCTGGAAGGAGAATTCAGACGTGGTCGGTCCCCACCGGCCGGTATGCGACAATGACCAATGGTCGCGCGTATTGGTGTTGTAGGTGCCGTCTGCATTGGCTGCCAGCGTCTCGCCGGACTCGGCATCGCGGCGCAGCCGTGCTTTGCCAGCCTCGAGATAGATGTCGTGATCCTCATTCGGCGTGAAGGTCAAACGTCCATTGAAATCATATTCCTTCGCGCCCGTCGTACCATTCAATATGCGGTCTTCGCCGCGCGTGAAGCCCCTGCCCCAGATCTGCAGCCCCAGCCGGTCCTTCAGGATCGGCCCATTGGCATACCAGGACACCTGACCGCTATTGCCGAATTTTGAATGTTGCTGAACCGTACCCTCGCTGGTGACGGAACCAGACCAGACATCGCCAACCTTGCGGGTGATGATGTTGATGACGCCGCCCATGGCATCGGAACCGTAAAGAGAGGACATCGGGCCGCGCACGACCTCGATGCGTTCGATCGCCGAAACCGGCGGTACGAAACTCTGTTCGAAGCCGGAATTACCATTGGTACGGGCATCGCGCGTGCTCTGCCTCTTACCGTCAACCAGGATCAACGTGTAAGCGCCGGGCAATCCGCGAATGAAAATATCCTTCTCATTGGCAATGCCGGTGACAGACACGCCCTGAACTTCGCGCAAGGCGTCTGTCAGATCGCGGTAAGACCCCTTTTCCAGATCTTCTCGCGTCACAACCGTGATGCTGGCCGGAGCATCCTTTACATTCTGCTCGAAGCCGGACGCGGTCACCACGATCTGCTGAAGAACGGTGGTTCCGTCGGTCGCCTGCTGCGCGACAGCAGGCAAGGCAACGCTGAGCGCCGTTCCCGCCATAGCGACGGAAATGCCAGCCTTTATTATCGTCGCGGCCATATCCTGCCCGCCGTACTTCAATTCCATGTTACGCCCCCGCATTTAACTTGAGAATTTACCCCCACTTATTTAGGAGGGAGGTCTGGCGCAACGCGTTTGTTTTCGAACAGTTCTAAATTCCAGAAATTGCAAAAAGGCCCCCTCTAATCGGGGGCGGGGTAAAAAAACAGCAAGATGACAACCGGCAAGAGAAAAGAAGAACCAGCTTCCCCGACAAAGCCCGACAGGCTTGGTCAGCTGAAACTACTTGTCGCGTTCGATGCGTTGTTGCGGGAAGGAAGCGTCAGCCGCGCAGCGGCAGGCATGGGACTGCCGACATCATCGATGAGCCGGATATTACAGCAGCTACGCGAGAAATACAGCGACCAGCTGTTCTTACGCACCGGCCAGGGTTTGCGACCCACCCCCTTTGCCGAGACCATGCGGCTGCGCATTCGTTCGCTGGCGGCGGAGGCGGAAAACCTGATCGATTATTCACAGGAAAAAGCGGCAGCTCCCGCCGCCGCCAATGTTAGCGGCTGGGAACGGCCGGTGCTGATGAAGGCGCCGCCTCTTTCGCTGCGCCCCAGCGTTCTTCTGGAAGGTCAGCCGACACCGGAAAATATAGCGGACCGCCTTGCCCGCATCGGCCACAATGCCGATCCGCAGCACAGGCTCGCCAAATATATAGCGACCTCGGCGATGGGCATCGGCAACAGCCGCCCGCTCAGCCAGCAAGAGGCGATGGACGCGCTTTCGATCATTCTCGAAGGCGATGCAGATCCCATACAGATAGGAGCGCTGCTTGCGACCATGCAATATCGCGGTGTGACCGCGGCAGAGCTTGCCGGTTTTATCGAAGCCATGTGGGGCCATATAAAAAGAGACCAGCAAGCGCCCGCATCGGTCGATCTCGACTGGCCGGCCTATATGTCGCCCAAACATCGCGATGCACCCTGGTTCCTGCATTCCGCGCGTCTCGTTTCCATGGCGGGATATAGCGTCTTGTTACACGGCCATGTGGGCCAGGGAGAAAATGGCGGTAAGCTCGAACTCGCCGCTGAAGCCTGCGGCATACCGCTCTGCCATTCACTTTCGCAGGCGGCCAAGGCCACTGCCTCGCAAGGGATCGCCTATCTGCCGATCGGTGGACTATCGTTACAGTTTCAGAGCCTGCTTGGCCTGCACGGCATTCTGGAAATGCGCCTGCCGCTCAATACGGTCGTGCATCTTCTCAATCCGCTTCGCGCCAGAAGCACCATTATCGGCGTCGCCCGCCCCTCCTATCAGGAGCTTCATCGCGATACGGCGCGGCTGCTTTCCGTCGAGAGCCTTGCCATTCTCGGCAATACGCGGGATTTCGCGCAATTTACTCCCTTCCGCAGCACCCGGATCTTCGGTCTTTCCAGGGGCGAAGATGTCGAGTTCGTCATTCCGGCCCGCGAAACCCCACCGGCCGAAATGCCGACCATGTTCACCACCTTCGAATATTGGCGCGCCGTCTGGACGGGGGCGGCCAGAGACGAGAGAGCGGAAACCATCATCGTCTCCACCGCTGCCATCGCCCTGATGCTGGTCAATGATATGGTGCTGCCTTTCGATGAGGCCTATGCCCGCAGCCTGAGGCTATGGAACGACAGGGCACGCAATTTCGCCACTGCCTAGGCGTTGGCGACTGATTTTTTCAGCGCCAGATATTCCCACAGCGCCACCAGCAGCAAAATCCCCGTGCTTGCCAGTTGCAGCGCAAAAAGCGGCACGCCCGGCACCGGCAGAAGCAGGCAGAGCGCCGCTACTCCGGCAAAATGCGAGATCGGCCGCTGATAGGTGGCAGCAATCTTGACGCCGATATTACCGGCTAGAAACAGGATCGGGCCGCCAAGAATGGCGAGTGACTCCCTCATCGTCGTCCCTTCATGGGCATGGGACAGGCTGAAATCCTCTCCAACTGCCGTAAGGATGATGCCGGCCACGATAGGCAGATGGCCATAGTTGAAAAGATTTTGGGCGATCTTCGCTTTCTCGTCGGCATGTTCGGCCTTTCTGGAGGCCTCTTCCTGCCCGTGATGGAAATAGATCCACCACATTGTGACGGTGCTGACGAAGGCCGAACAAAAGACGATGAATGTGAGGCCGGAATTCATATATTCCGTGGCCGTGCGGCCGGTGGTTAGGATCGTTTCCCCGAGACAGATGATGACGAAAAGCGCACAGCGCTCCGCAAGGTGCTCGCCGGAAAGATGCAGCTTATCCGCATCGCTTGCTTTCAATCCCGGGACGACATAACGACAAGCGGGTCCGGCATATTCTATCGCGAGCGCTATACCCCACAGGATGATTCGATCCGTCAGATCGACAAGCCCACCAGCCAGCCAGAACAGGCTCGATACGACTAGCCAGATCGTCACGCGCACAAAAACCAGAAAAGACTGCCTGTCCTCTCCCTTGAAGGCATAAAGTGCAAACAGGCTCCGTCCCACCTGCATGGCACTGTAGATAAGGGCAAACACGAAACCCTGTTCCGCAAAAGCCTCCGGCAGCGCGATGGCCAAAAGAACCCCGCCGAACATCAGGACGAAAAGCAGAATCCGGACAGGCTCCTTTTCGGTATTCAGCAGGTTGGTGATCCAGGTAGTGTGTATCCACAACCACCAAAGTGACAATATCAGTATGCCCGCCTCAAGCGCCGCTGTCGGTCCGAAGTCCTTTGCTAGCGCATGGGAAAGCTGAATGAGCGCGAAAACGAAAACCAGATCGAAGAACAGTTCAGGAAAGGTCGCCTTTTCTGCTTCGTGCCCGTCCTGTTTGATCCAGGTTTGCGCATCCGGTTTCTGCCCGGACGTTTCGCTTTCGGTTCCCATTCTGCCCCTGTTCGTCAATATGAAATATTGCGATCGCGTTAGCGTTGCGCTTCAGCCGAAGAATTAACATTCGAGTCCCGGCCGGGAAACTGCAGCGCCCGCGCATTGTCGGGATAAAAACGCGGTCCTACCAGACGCACTGTCTTGCCGGAGACATCGGTAATATAATTCGATGCGGTCGCCCCAGGCGAGAATTCGGCGCTACGGGTCTTGGTCGGTTCCAATATGCTGACCTCTAGAGGCTGAGCAAATATCGGGTGGCTCGTCGCGGAGATGACAATTGTCGCGATAAAGAGGGACTTGGAGAACATCGGCACATCCTGTCACAATTGACTGCGCCATAAACAGCCCTCGCCCGGTTTGGTTCCAGCCGTCTTTCAGCTGTCCTCGTCCAGATAGGTGCGATATTGCACATAGTCTGAACTTGGTTGCCCGTCGATAATTTCCGGCGGCCGCCCCTCACCTCCGGTTAAATAACCGGCATCTTCAAGTCCCGCCTTCAAGAGCTTTTCGATGGCGGTATGTCGAGGCAAGGCAATGTCCGCCATGTAAACAGCGACAGCCAGCTCCATATCGTCTGGAAAAACCATAGGCTCACCGCCCCCTTCCCACATAGGTAGGGAAACGCACGATCTTAAGGAAGGTTCAGTTCCAACATAGTGCCATATCGAAATCTCGGCATTACCCCGGTCTAGTCACGCAAGAAACGCATAAAAATCACGCTTTTCCTGCCCGTATCATCGCACTACCGCTAAAAGATACCCGGACTCAAGCGATTGAAACCAATCATGGAATAACTCAAACGAAAGTCAATCAAGGCTTAACTTTCATTACTTTGCATTAACCATAGGGACCCCTGCCAGCGCAGTCTGTTTGTAAACACTGGCAGCCTCACAGCGAATCTTCGGAGTCTTGCAGAAACAGCGTCAATGTAGCTGCAGACTGGGAATTCGGCAAGCCGGCGCCATTTTCTGTCCGTCCTCAAGAACTCATACAGCCATGCTTCTCTCTATCCCGTCAGTTCGACCCCGCAGTTGCGCCAGAAGCATGGCCTGGAGATCAAACCCGCCCTCGTGGGCCTTACGGGTGAGATTGCGCAGATATCCGCCCAGTGAGCTGATTTGGTCCGCCTTTTGCAGCAGGCAGGCAAGAATCGCCGCTGTTCCCTGTCGACCGAAAGTGGTGAGGGCGTCCTGGTAGGCCGATTGGCTAACGTTGAACATGGTTTTGATGACTGATGTCGCCACTTCCAGATCACGCCATCCAGTCACTGCTCCTCCGGGTGCATAGAGGGAAATGTCCGGGCAAGCCTTCACAACCAAAACAATATCAGGAACAAAAAATTGCTTATGAAGAACAGGCTTTGGCTGTTGCGATGACGGCTTTGCACTGACGGGTACGGCGTATTCTGGCTGTACGACTGTCGTGTAGGCAGGTGCGACGATTACCGGTTCACGCAAATTTTGCGGTTTAGATATAGATTCGGATTCTGAATTCTTTATGAGGCGCTCATTTTGGCAGTCATTGCCGCCCGATTTCTCCGAATTTTCAATATTTTCCAGATAGTTGGTCACTTCTGCACGCAGGGAGACCAAAAATCCGGCGATTTCCTTGAGTTCGACAGGCTTTGAATTACGGCCGAGAGACCGGGCAATGGCATTGTAGCGCGCCTGGAATCCTTCTGACGTTACGACTTCACCGCTGGCGGCTATCATTTCGCAAAGCTTCTGGATATCGCGGCGGCACAGGCTGATGTTTTCACGAAGCCGCTGAAGGTCGAGCCGCTCGCGAACGATGCGTTCGGCGAGTTCCTCGATTTCCGATTTGCGGGCGAGAAGCGGTGCCAGCGAAAAACCATAGGCTTCGCTGATTTCCCCGCCCCTGTGCTTACGGGCGTAGCGTTTTCCGTTCGGACTATCCTTGCGGATGATGAGACCGGCCTCGACGAGAGCCGAGAGATGGCGGCGCAATGTCTGTTCTGCCATTCCATGTGCTCGCAATGACAATTGCGTATTCGACGGAAAGACGACCAAACCGGCTTCGCTGGAGAGTTCATTTTTCGGATAAAAACTCAGAAGGGCGTTCAAGACCGCGAGAGAACGATCGGTCACGCCGAGCAATGGTCTGGCTTCACAGACCGAACGGTAGAGTTTCCATTTATCGACCGCCTCGGTCTTTTTGTTTTTCTGCGCGGCAAACTGAGTTGCGAGGACGCCAAACGACATCGCTCGCCGCCCAAAGGGCGTCGTTACACATGTGCTGTCCATGTCTTTCACCTTTCACAAGGCAAAAGAAAATCGCTCACCGAAAAATTCGATGCCAAGACTCTTGACTATGATTCGCGGAAATGAGATTCTTTGGTTGCTTAGATCAAAGAAAGGCTTCCGTGCGGCAACGTTCGGGGGCTTTTTTCTTTTGTAATGCGTCTCCTGTTAGTCGTTGGTATTAACAATCACTGCTTGGACCGGTATTCGGCAAACAGCGCCTGAAGATGTTCCAGAACGAAATCGGCAAATTCCGGCGCCTCGTTCTTGTCGATGGATATATCCAGCTTGCGGTCGCTTTCGACCACCTTTGCCAGTCTGCTGCCAGTTTCCGAAGACCAGACACCGGCTTTCTTTGCCTGTGCCTTGGGTTTTAGAAAATCCAGAAGCGACTTGAAGCGTTCTTCCGACGGAAGAGCGGCAACTGAAGGTTCCCTGACATAAGCGCGCGCAGCTTCCTTGACCTGTGACGAGGAGAGCTGATCTGCGAGATCCATCCAGTTACGGCGACCGACGGTGGGTGCCGGACCAATAAGATCGACCAGATCCTCGGGAATGCGACCGACAACCGATAGCATGTTGGAAAGATCGCCCTTGTGCAGGGACATCGCCGCCATGATCGTATCACGCGGAAACCGCATCTGCAGTTTCTGGGCGAAGCGCGCCTTTTCGATATAGGTTAGGTCACGGCGCTCGTTGTTCTCCTGTCCCTGGGCGACAACCAGCTGTTCGTCGCTGAGATCGCGAACCACGGCCTTGACCGGAATACCCAGGTTGGAAACGGCGCGCAGACGGCGATGGCCAAATGCGACCTGATAACGTCCGGGAAATTCGGGATGAGGGCGCACCAGAATGGGAACCTGCTGGCCCTGCTCGCGAATAGCCTCCACCAGGCCTGCATCCGCCTCTTCTGAGGCTGGCATGCGGTCGGGTATGAAAGACGGATCGATATCAGCAGGATTGAGCGAAACGATCGTAAGGCCCTCTGCGAGCCGTTTTTCGATCTCTTCAGCACGCTTGGAGCGTTCCGACACTTCGTTCAGAGACTGGCCGATCATGCCGACTGGCGAGTTCAACACATCCGTCACCAGTTCGGGAGAACCGAGGATGGGTCTGACACGCGGACGGGACCGCTCGGGAGTGGTATCGTTGTCTGTGCCTGGCGTGCCAAGATTGGCGAAAATCTGTTTTCTGCTCATGCTGCCCTACCCCACGCTTTTTTAATCAATCCCTCGATTTCAGCGTTCACGTTGTTCATGGCTTCCAGTGCGCGGTCATAGGTGGAGCGCGTGAACTGGGTTCTTTCCACCTCGAAAAGCGTCTGGTTGGTCAATCCGGCATCCGAAACGGCCGTGCTCTTCAGCATCGGGTGAATGAGGACGTTTTCACCGAAGATCGAGCGCAGGAAAGCCACCATCTGGTTCTGCGGCCCATCGCTCGGTTCGAAACGCGTGATGAGGTAACGCATCCAGTTATAATCGGAGCGTGCGCCGGCCCTGCCGATTTCAGCGAGAAGATCGCCAGTCATGGCAAGGAACTGGTTCATGGACATGACATCAAGCATTTGCGGATGAACTGTCACGAGAACCGATGTTGCTGCCGTCAGCGCCGAAAGCGTCAGGTAACCGAGTTGCGGTGGGCAATCGATGACCACGACGTCGTAGAAATTCTGGGCCTGGGCGATCGCCTGGCCGATGCGAGCGAAGAACAGCGTGTCGCCCGGTGCGCGACGCATCAGTGCGCGCGGGGTATCATGCTCGAACTCCATAAGCTCCAGATTGCCCGGAACGATATGAAGGTTGGGAATATAGGTGCCGCGAACGATCTCGGCGATCGGCCGGCGTTCGTCGTCGTAGCGGATCGCGCCGTAGAGCGTTTCATTCGGGCCGACATCCATTTCGGGCTGGTGACCGAAGAGAGCGGAGAGACTGGCCTGCGGATCAAGATCGATAGCCAGAACCCGGTAACCGCGCAGTGCCAGATATTGCGCCAGATGCGCGGATGTCGTGGTCTTACCCGAACCGCCTTTGAAATTCATCACGGCGATGACCTGCAATTCCTCGCCGTCGCGACGGTGGGGCAGATAGCGACGCGTGCCGCGCGCGCCCTGATCGAGAAACTTTCTGATCTCGTCCATATCCTCTACCGAATAGGAACGACGACCGGATGCCTGCGCTGCATCGAGCTCCGGACGCTCAGCGGCGATCTGACGAAGATAGGCTTCACCGATGCCAATCAGCCGGGCGGTTTCCGCCGGCGAAAAATGGCGCATACTCTTTTCGGTATGCGGCGAAAACGTATTCGCATTATGCGCCTGCAATTGGGCTGACAATGCAGCCGAATGCTGTTGTATAAGGCTCGTGAGGTCGGGTGCCCCTGCAGCAAATCTTGAGTCGGCACTCTGTGTCATGGATCTACTTTCGCTCGATATTGCAGTTGCGGTTTTTTTCGAAAAAGACGGTTTTTTCCGCAACTGAGATATAAGCGCCGATTCTCTTTTTGGCGCAATAGGCTTTTTTCCCGGATGCAGAAGTACCGCTAAGGCATTGTGGAAGAATCAGTTTTGCTTTTTGTGACAGTTTTTCGGTTAGCCGCGGCTAACTTCATCTTCGTTCTGGCTGAGACGCGGTTTTTCGACTTCCTTCAAAACTGACAAGGAGCGATCAGAGCGAAAGTTTGCCGCGGCTAACTTTGACAATCCTGCGCACCAAATGTGCAATGAGCGATCCCGCCGACGGAAAGTGAAGGGTAGACATTGGCAGGTGTTTAATCTCTACTC
This sequence comes from Agrobacterium tumefaciens, assembly GCF_013318015.2. NCBI lineage: Bacteria > Pseudomonadati > Pseudomonadota > Alphaproteobacteria > Hyphomicrobiales > Rhizobiaceae > Agrobacterium > Agrobacterium tumefaciens. The sequence goes on from NZ_CP115842.1 coordinate 1,146,036, forward strand.
ATCGACTAGAGTATCAACGGGTCCGGCGCCCACCGCCTGACCTTTCGTGCTGTCGCAGGTTGGAGGAATAAATGTCCTATGATGTCGCTATCGTCGGTTCGGGTTTCTCGGCCATCTGTACCGCCGCTCATCTCTTATCATCCCTGCCCGGGGACGCGTCGATCGCCATTGTCGGCGACGAGTCGGATTTCGGGCGCGGTACGGCCTATCGTACCGAGTTGCCCTATCACCGGCTCAATGTGCCGGCAGGGCGGATGAGCGTATTCCCCGACAGGCCGGATGACTTTCTCGATTGGCTGACGGAGAACGGGCTCGGCAATGATCCATTGGCTTTTGCCTCACGTGGCGATTACGGCCTCTATCTCAGGGACAGGCTCGCCAGCCTGCTGAGAAGCCGGGATCAGCGGGCAAGGGTGGACTTCATTCGTGCCAAGGCTTCAGCCTGTCGCCCGGATGGCAATGGCGGTTTCTCTTTTGCACTGGAGAATGGTGAGAAGCTACGGGCGAAAAATGTTGTCTTATGTCTTGGTGTCGGCGCGGCAAGTTTGCCGGTGCAAACTCTGACGAAAGATGACGACGCGCCGCATCGCATCATCGGGCATTGCTGGCAGTCCGGATGGCTTTCGAGAGTAAAGGCGGGGGACCGCATCTGTATTCTGGGTTCTGGCCTGACGATGATAGATCAGGTCCTGACGCTTCGAGGAAAGGGACATCGTGGCCCAATCCACGTATTGTCCCGCCGCGGACTTGTGCCGCATCCACATATCAGCCCGCCACTGTCTCCAGCTGATCCGCGCTTACCAGAAGGTTCGACCGAGATCAGCCGGTTAGTGCAGGCTCTGCGTAAGCAGGTGAAAGATGGTGCGCCGTGGCGTACTGTCATGGACGGTCTACGGCCGAAGACCCAGCTGCTTTGGCAGAGCCTGACATCTGATCAGCGAAGCCGGTTTCTTCGCCATGCTTTGCCTTGGTGGAACATTCACCGGCACCGAATCGCGCCCGAAGTGCATAAGGCTTTTGAAAAGCTATTATCTGACGGCGTTCTAGAGATTCACGCCGGTTATCTCCGCTCTCTCGACGAGCAGGACGAGGGGATCGCCGTACTCTATCGCCGTCGGCATACGGAGACGCTTAGAGAGTTTCAGGTCGATTGGGTCGTTAATTGTACCGGAATGGAGAGGGCGGGGATCGGTCATTCACGGCTTTTGGAAACCATGCGGGACGATGGCGTGCTTTTGCTCGACGCCTTTGGTCTTGGGGTCGAGGTCGATGGCCAGTCGCGCTTGTCAAGCGCGGACGGGCAGGTCTGGCCTGGCCTGTTTGCCGCCGGGGCGCTGACGGCGGGCCGCTTTTGGGAGATAACCGCCGTGCCGGATATCCGCGTGCAGGCGCAAAAGATCGCGCAAGCTGTTACGGACAGAGTGGTATCGGACCGGCGGGTATCGGCACACGGTTGATGTGGCGGAAAGAACACTCGCACAGTGCCAGGTCTTAAAGAGTTTGCGCTTGAGACTGTTCCTCTAACTTTTCAGATACTGAGGTTTGCCGCGGCTAACCTCTCTATTTCTCTCATCAGGCGGCCATCCGAATGTACCGGGCTTTCCTCATTACGCGATAGAGCTAAGGGTTAGTAAGAGCCTTCGCTCAGCCAATAGCCGCTTCCATAGATCGCGACAGACAATGGGTTTTGAGCCTCATTATTCGGTTCGACAACGTGCGGCGATACGAATAGCTCACCGTGACGTCCATCCGTCCGCGAGTTGATGATTTACACAATTGCTAAATTATTTACATCACTTATGGAATATTGATGCAAAACGAGCTATTAAACCCTAAAAAATACGATTTCCATGAAAATTATTTGCGAGGCATCTATGGAAAAGCAGAAACTGGTACGATTCGAGACGGCTGACGCTCAGGCTGGCGGACAGCGCAGGCCTTTTGCGAAGGCCGTGCGGGCCGGTGATTTCGTCTATGTGTCTGGACAGGTGCCCGCGGTCGATGGTGAAGTAGTAACTGGCGGCATTGTGGCTCAGACCGAGCAGGTTGTGGCCAATATCATGGATGTTCTGGCGCTTGCGGATTGTACACTTGCCGATGTCGTCAAGGTCAATGTCTGGCTGGATGATGCTCGGGATTTTTCGAGCTTCAACGCGGTCTTCCAGAAATATTTCATCGATCATCCACCGGCACGTTCAACCGTGCAGTCGCCTCTGATGGTCGATGCGAAGGTTGAAATGGATGTTATAGCCTATAAGCCACTGGTTTTATTGCCAATTTCCGATTCTGAGAGCGTTTGACGATGACCTACCCCTGGCCTGACGAAGGCACCCCACTCGATGCGATCTCGACGCCGATGCCCGTGATTGACGAGGACCGACTTGCCGCCAATATTGCGCGGGCGCAGTCCTATCTTGATAGACATGGCATGGCTTTTCGCCCCCATATCAAGACCCATAAGATACCAGCCATTGCGAAGCAGCAGCTTCAGGCGGGCGCCATCGGCATCAATTGTCAGAAGGTCAGCGAGGCGGAAGTTTTCGCGGATGCCGGTTTCGACGACATCCTCATTACCTACAATATCCTCGGCGTGGCGAAACTCTCGCGGCTGAGGGCATTGAATGCGCGTATAGGGCAACTGAGCGTCGTCGCCGACAGCGCCGTGACGATTGCCGGCCTTGCCGGCACATTCGATGCGGAAAGACCGCTTTCCGTTCTTGTCGAATGCGATACCGGCGGAAAACGCTGCGGTGTGCAGACCCCTGAAGCCGTGTTGCAGCTTGCAGAAAAGATCGTCGCGGCACCGGGCCTCAATTTCAAGGGCATTTTGACCTATCCGGCACCCGGTGGCGCTGAAAAGGTGGAGAACTTCATTCGGGAAACCATGGCGTTGCTTGCGGAAAAGGGCATCGACTGCCCGGTTCGCTCCAGTGGCGGCTCACCGGATTTTTTCTCTGCTCACCTCGTTCCCTCCGCAACCGAATATCGGGCGGGCACCTATGTATATAATGATCGTTCGATGCTGCGTGCCGGACATTGCACCGCTGGCGACCTGGCAATGCATGTTCTTGCCACCGTGGTGTCGCGACCGACAGCTGATCGCGCTGTGCTCGATTGTGGCTCCAAGGCTTTGACCTCCGATCTCCTTGGGTTCAGCGATTACGGGCTGATTGAAGGGTATGAAGGCGCGAAAATCATGTCGCTTTCGGAAGAACATGCGGTGGTCGATTTGTCGGGCTGCACATCGGGCCGGCCGGAAATCGGTGAGCTGGTCAAGGTCGTGCCGAACCACACCTGCGTCATCACTAATCTTTTCGACAGGATGGTTTTCCATCGAAACGGTATCGTGACGCGGGTGGAAGACGTGGCAGCACGCGGCACCGTCTGGTAACATTACCCGGCTAATTAAATTGCAAAAAAGATGCTGCCGAAATGCGGGCATCGGCAACGAGAATGACAGTCATGCGCATATTCACGGCATCGCTTGCCACCGAAACCAACACGTTTTCACCCGTCCCGACGGACATGGACGCCTTTCGCGCGGCTTTTTACGCTGGGCCCGGCGAACATCCGGAAACGCCGACACTGTGCTCCTCACCGGTACCAATTCTGCGCCGGCGCGGCAAAGCGGAAGGGTTTACGGTAATCGAGGGTACCTCCTGCTGGGCGGAACCGGCGGGGCTGATACAGCGCCAGACCTATGAAACGCTGCGCGATACGATTCTTGCCGAGCTTGCCGCCGCCCTGCCAGTCGATACGGTAATTCTTGGTCTACATGGCGCCATGGTCGCGCAGGGTTATGACGATCCGGAAGGCGATTTCCTGTCACATGTCCGCACGCTTGTTGGTCCCGACGTACTGATCGCGGCGGAATTCGATCCCCACAGCCATTTGACCCCTTTAAGGGTCCAAAATCTCGATATCATGGCGACGTTTCTCGAATTCCCGCATACGGATTTTGAGGAACGTGGTGAGCACGTCGTTGAACTGGCACTTCGCACCCTGCGCGGAGAAATCAGGCCGGTTATTTCCACTTTCGATTGCCGCATGATCACCATTTACCCCACCAGCCGCGAACCGATGCGTTCTTATGTTGACCGTTTGAAGGCTTTGGAGGGCAAGGACGGCGTGCTGTCTATTTCCGTCATTCACGGTTTCATGGCAGGCGATGTACCAGAAATGGGCACGCGTATCGTCGTCGTGACAGATAATGACAGGGCAAAAGGTGACGCACTGGCCGAAAAACTCGGCCATGAGCTTTATGCCATGCGCAAGTTGACTGCCATGCCGATGCTCGACACGGAATCGGGTCTCGACAGGGCTCTCGCCATTCGTAGTGAGCATCCGGATATGCCGGTCGTGGTGTCGGATATATGGGATAATCCCGGTGGCGGCGTTGCGGGTGATGCCACCCATATTCTGCGGCGCATGGTGGAGCGCGGCATGGACAATATTGGTGTGGCAACGATCTGGGATCCGATTGCTGTGTCTTTCTGTCACGCGGCAGGCGAGGGGGCGGAGATTGATCTGCGTATTGGCGGCAAATCCAGTCCCGAAGGTGGCGAGCCGCTCGATTTCCGGATCAGGGTCATGCGCACTGCAGAAGCAGGGTGGCAGAGTTTCCGAAACAGCCGCGTCACGCTCGGCCGCGCCGCCGTCGTTCGACCGGTCGGAACGGAAATCGATATCATTCTCATTACCAGCCGCACGCAAACTTATGAGCCGGATATCTTTTCCAATCTCGGCATTGATTTTGCCAGGAAAGACGTGCTGCTGGTGAAGTCCACCAACCACTTCCATGCGGGTTTTGCGCCGGTCGCTTCCGAGATCGTTTATATCGCCGCGCCCACTTCCTATCCGACCGATCCGGCCACAACCGCCTATCGCAAGGCAAGCCTCCAGCTATGGCCACGGGTGGCCGATCCGCTGGGGTTGGACTGAGGCTGCGGCGCTTCAGATATCTTGTAGCGTGATCAGAAAGAATATGCCTTCACCATGATCTGCATCGATGGTGAACGGCACGCTTTCCGTGATGAAAACGCTATCCAGCTTCTTCAGCCGGGCTGTGTCGTTGTTGACGGCGACCGTCAGAGGATCGAGCGCGAGGATCAGCCTTGTTACCGTTGCCGGTTGCATCGAACAGCTGCCGGATAGTCTTTGCACGCTGTGGGCGAAGGACGAGCGGCGGGTCATGACGTTCAGGTCGACGATCGCGCCGTCCATCAGGGTCGCATCCACGGGAACATCGGCGGCAAAGGGCAGGGGGGTACTCTCCGTCGTCAGCGCCACCGGCTCATGACCCGAAATAGCGAGTGCAAGGCCGTTTCCCTCGATAATCGCAAGCGTGCGGTCTATGCCGGGGAAGCTGGAAAATGGTCCGTCCTGAGCAACGGTCGCCATGCTGACGCGCCAGTCGAATGCATCCACGGAAGCACCCGGCGGATGGATGGCGATTTCCACCGTAACGCCCCCGCCATTTTTCCACGGCATGGTTTTGTATTCGGAAGCGCGTAATATTCTCATGTGATGTCCAGAATCGGGTCGTTAAGGGGGCGGGGGCGAAAGTTTACGATCCGCGATCATTCTCGATGCGTCGCTCAATCGTTTTTTGGACTGCCTTTAAATCGGATGGCCGGCCGGCAACCTTTTCGATCGCGGCAATGGCAAGGTCACTGGCCACATAGTCAGATTTATGCCCGAGATTGTGCACGACGATCAAAGTGGAGCCGCGAATATCTCTGGCGAGATGACGGGAATGCACCTCTGGCGAGACGATCGTGTCCGTATCACCGGTTATGATGACGGTTGGTGCCGTGATGCGCCGATACTTCGAGGAAGCTCCGCGCGCCCATTCATTGAGAGCCGCGACCTCCTGCGCATTGTGCCGAAAGGCCCTGGGCCGCAGGGCCGCCACGGAATGCGTTGCTTCCACATAACCGGCGGGTCTGGAATTGGGTGCAAAAACACCGCGCGTTGCCTGATCCAATGCCAGGAGGCCGGCGGGCGGAGCAATGAAGGTGCTAAACAGCGGACCGGTAAAGGGCGCATTTGCCGCTGTGTAATACCAGGCGATGCCGCCCTCCCATGGATAGACAGCGGGAGAAAGGAATACGAGGCCCGCGACCATCTCCGGATGACGGACCGCAAGCGATGCCGCGATGGCGCCGCCAAAGGAATGTCCGACGATAATCGCTCTCGGGACGCCTCGCTTTTTCATAAGCTGGGCAATGGCGTCCGCCTGTCCATCCGGGAGAATATTTGCCTTGCCGCCGATATCCGAATTGCCGTGCCCTGGCCTGTCGACAAATAGCAGTTTTGCACGGCCTCTCAGCTTTTCGAGAAACGAAAACATCGGATCATAGAGACTGGCGCTTGCCCCGTGAATGAAGAGGATCGGCGGAAGCTCGGCGCTTTTTCTCGGCTCGACCAAGATGCTGTTCAGCTTGTAGCCGCCCACATCGATCCGCACGGGAACATTTTGCTGCTTTTCGGACGCCACGGCATTCGTAGCGGAAACCGGAAGAAGTGCCCCGAGCAGGAGGGTAAATGCAAGCGGAAGGAACCTGTACGCCATTCTTTGATCTACCATGTCCTTCATGCCTGCCTAACGGTTAGCGCGGCTTTCAAACGAGCATACAGTCGGTCGGTTAAAAACAGCAACGTAAGAAAGCCGCAGACAGACCAGAAGTTCCACCGGCCGCCGACAGCGGCGTCGAAACTGATGCGGCACCGCTGTCGGCACTGTACGATGGGTGGATCGCGGCTCTCTTCCCCGATCAGATAAACGGCGCAGCCTGAAGACTGCGCCGAGTTTTTTCTTTAGTTACCGAGAATGCCGGGCAGTCGCAGGCCCTGCTCTTTTGCGCATTCCACGGCGATTTCGTAACCGGCATCGGCATGGCGCATGACGCCGGTTGCCGGGTCGTTCCACAGCACGCGCTCTATGCGGCGGGCCGCGTCATCGGTGCCGTCGCAGCAGATGACCATGCCGGAATGCTGGGAAAAGCCCATGCCGACACCGCCGCCGTGGTGCAGGGAAACCCATGTCGCGCCGGATGCGGTATTGAGCAGCGCGTTCAGCAGCGGCCAGTCGGATACGGCATCCGAACCGTCCTGCATGGCTTCGGTCTCGCGGTTCGGCGAGGCGACGGAGCCGCTGTCGAGGTGGTCGCGGCCGATGACGATCGGAGCGCTGAGCTCGCCGTTCTTGACCATTTCGTTGAAAGCAAGACCGAGACGATGGCGATCACCGAGGCCAACCCAGCAGATACGCGCCGGCAGGCCCTGGAAGGCGATGCGCTCGGCGGCCATATCAAGCCAATTGTGCAGGTGCTTGTTGTCGGGCAGCAGTTCCTTCACCTTGGCGTCGGTCTTGCGGATGTCTTCCGGATCACCCGATAGTGCCGCCCAGCGGAACGGGCCGACGCCGCGGCAAAACAGCGGGCGGATATAGGCCGGAACGAAGCCCGGGAAGGCGAAAGCGTTTTCCAGCCCTTCTTCTTTTGCCACCTGGCGGATGTTGTTGCCGTAGTCGAAAGTCGGAATGCCCATGTCCTGGAAGGCAATCATCGCTTCGACATGTTCGCGCATTGAGGCACGGGCAGCTTTTTCGACGGCTTTCGGGTCGCTCTCGCGCTTTTCCTTCCACTTGGCCATCGTCCAGCCCTTCGGCAGATAGCCGTTGATCGGGTCGTGCGCCGAGGTCTGGTCGGTTACCATGTCTGGACGGATGCCGCGGCGGACCATTTCCGGCAGGATTTCAGCGGTGTTGCCGAGCAGGCCGACGGACTTTGCCTCGCCGGCGGCGGTCCAGCGCTCAATCATCTCCATCGCCTCATCAAGAGTTTCGGCGCGGGCATCGACGTAGCGGGTGCGCAGACGGAAATCGATCGAATCGGGATTGCATTCAATGGCAAGGCAGCAGGCACCGGCCATCACGGCGGCAAGTGGCTGGGCGCCGCCCATGCCGCCAAGGCCGCCGGTCAGAACCCATTTGCCTGTGAGATCGCCATTATAGTGCTGACGACCGGCCTCGACGAAGGTTTCGTAGGTGCCCTGCACGATGCCCTGGCTGCCGATATAGATCCACGAACCGGCGGTCATCTGGCCGTACATGGCAAGACCCTTTTTATCCAGCTCGTTGAAATGATCCCATGTCGCCCAGTGCGGCACGAGGTTGGAGTTGGCAATCAGCACGCGCGGCGCATCCTTGTGGGTGCGGAACACGCCAACCGGTTTGCCGGACTGGACCATCAGCGTTTCGTCTTCGTTGAGATCGCGCAGGGTCGCGACGATCTTGTCGAAATCCGCCCAGGTGCGGGCGGCACGGCCGATGCCACCATAAACCACCAGTTCGTGCGGGTTCTCGGCCACTTCAGGATCGAGATTGTTCATCAGCATGCGCAGCGGCGCTTCTGTCATCCACGATTTCGCGGTCAGCTCGGTTCCACGCGCAGCGCGGACGTCGCGAATATTGTGACGAGGATTAGTCATTTGGTTCCCCTTTTGGTGTGTGCGAGTGTCAGCGCAGTCGTTTCGATGCGCGTGAGAATGTCTTTCAGGTGTATGCGAAGCTTGGTGGCCTTGGCGTCGTCATAGGCAAACGGCGGTGCCTCTGTCGTTAGATGGGTGGATTGCGCCAGTTCCATCTGGATGGCATGCACGCCGGTTTCGGGCTTTCCGTAGTGGCGTGTGGTCCAGCCACCCTTGAAGCGACCGTTGAGAATGCTGGTGTAACCTTCTGCCGCAGCGGTCGATTCGACCGCCATTGTCTCGATGGCTGGGTCGCAGGTCCTGCCCATATCCGTACCGATGTTGAAATCCGGCAGCTTGCCTTCGAACAGGAACGGGATATGCGAGCGGATCGAATGGCAATCATAGAGAATGGCGATGCCGTGAATGGCCTTAACCCGCTCGATTTCCGCGGCAAGGGCCGCGTGATAGGGCGCATGAAACGTTTCCAGCCGAGAGACTATGTCGTCCTGATTCGGTTCCTGCCCCTCATTCCAGATCGATTTGCCGTCGAAATCGGTTTCCGGAACAAGGCCTGTGGTGTTTTGTCCTGGATAGAGGCTAACGCCTTCAGGATCGCGGTTGGCATCGATCACATAACGATGAAAGGTAGCGCGAACCGTCGTCGCGTCGGGGAGCAGATCCGCGTAGAGATCATGAATATGCCAGTCGGTATCGGCAAGCATCTTGCCGTTGTCGTTCAAGCGTTGCCAAATCGCTGCCGGAACATCGGTGCCGGTGTGGGGCAGGCCGAGAATGACGGGCGATGTGCCTTCTCTAATATCGAAGACGCGCATCTTACGCCTCCAGCTTCGGAAGAATGCCGTCGGAAATCACGGACACAAGAGCGCCGGTCGCAATAAGGTCGGATGCCGCCTTCAGATCCGGCGCCATATAACGGTCCTCTTCCAGTGAAGGGATCGCCTGACGCAGCACGGCGATTGCCTTTTGCAGCTCCGGGCTGGTTTTCAATGGCCCACGCAGCTCAACGCCCTGAACCGCCGAAAGCGCCTCGATGCCGAGGATGGCGAAAAGGTTCTCCGTCATCGGTAGCAGGCGGCGCGCGCCGTGGCAGGCCATGGAGACATGGTCTTCCTGATTGGCTGAGGTTGGCGTCGAATCGACTGAAGCCGGATGAGCCATCTGCTTGTTCTCGCTCATCAGCGCAGCGGAGGTGACTTCGGCAATCATCAGGCCGGAATTCAGCCCCGGTTTTTTCGATAAAAATGCCGGAAGGCCATAGGATAGAGCCGGATCGACAAGCAGCGCCACGCGGCGCTGCGCGATCGCGCCGATTTCGCAGATGGCAAGCGCCGTCTGGTCGGCGGCAAATGCCACCGGTTCAGCGTGGAAGTTGCCCCCGGATACGACGGAATTGTCGGAAAGCACCAGCGGATTGTCCGTCACGGCATTGGCTTCGATTTCAAGCGTGCGGGCTACCTGCCGCAGAAGATCGAGGCAGGCGCCGTCCACCTGCGGCTGGCAGCGGATGCAATAGGGATCCTGAACGCGCTCGTCGCCTTCGATATGGCTGACACGGATTTCGGATCCTTCCAGCAGGTTGCGCAGTGCAGCCCCCGCATCGATCTGGCCCTTGTGGCCGCGCAATGTGTGAATATCGGGATGGAAGGGAGCCGAAGAACCCATGGCGGCATCGGTGGAAAGCGCACCTGTTATCAGCGCTGCCTGTGCCGCGCGGTGAGCGCGGAAAAGACCGGCAAGCGCCAGCGCCGTCGAGGTTTGCGTGCCGTTGATCAGCGCCAACCCTTCCTTGGCGGCGAGCACGACCGGGGTCAGCCCGGCTCTAGTGAGAGCTTCGCCGGCGGGCAGAAGCGTACCTTCATAGAAAGCCTCGCCTTCGCCCATCATCACGGCGGCCATATGGGCAAGCGGTGCGAGATCGCCCGACGCTCCGACCGAACCCTTTTCCGGAATGGAAGGGATGACACCCTTTTCCAGCATGTCCTCAATCAGCCGCACCAGTTCCAGCCGCACGCCGGAGGCGCCGCGACCAAGCGAAATCAGCTTCAGCGCCATGATCAGGCGCACGACATTTTCCGGAAGCGCCGCACCGACGCCGCAGCAATGTGACAGGATGAGGTTACGCTGCAGCGTCGCCACATCGGCTGCGTCGATCTTGATCGAGGCGAGTTTGCCGAAACCGGTATTGATGCCATAGACCGGCGCATTGCCGGCGGCAATCTCGGCGATGCGGCCCGCTGCTTTTTTTATACCGGCATCGAACGAACGGTCGAGTTTCGCTCTGCCGTTATCCCAGTAGATTGCGGCAAGTTCAGCAAGGGTCACATTGCCGGGGTGAAGCGTGATAGTCATGGAGAAACCTTCTGTCCCTTGAAAATGCGGGCGTGGAGCGGGTTGAAGCCGATGCGGTAGACAAGTTCAGCCGGGCGTTCGATATCCCAGATGGTGAAATCAGCGGATTTTCCCGCTTCCAGCGTGCCGGTTTCCGCAAGCAGGCCGAGCGCCTTTGCGGCATTGCGCGTGGTCGCCGTCAGGCATTCTTCCACTGTCATGCGAAAAAGCGTGGCACCCATGTTCATGGTCAGCAACAGGGAAGTCAGTGGTGAGGTGCCAGGATTGCAATCGGTAGCCAGCGCGATGTCAGCGCCTGCATCGCGCAGGGCCTGAACCGGGGGCAGCTGTTTTTCCCGGAGCGCGTAAAAGGCCCCGGGCAGAAGCACGGCCACCGTTCCCGCTTTAGCCAGTGCTTTTGCACCGGCCTCATCAAGATATTCCAGATGATCGGCGGAAAGCGCACCGTAGGATGCGGCAAGCTCCGTACCGCCGAGGTTGGAAAGCTGTTCGGCATGCAGCTTGACGGGGAGACCGTACTGTTTTGCCGCCTCGAAAACCCGGGTCATTTCCTCAACGGAAAAGGCGATGCCTTCGCAAAAACCGTCAACCGCATCCGCCAGTCCTTCCGCATTGGCTTTTTCCAGCCCCGGCAGAACCACGTCCATAATGTAGTCGGCGTTACGGCCCTTATATTCGGCCGGTGTCGCATGCGCGGCCAGGTAGCTGGTGACGATTCTAACGGGCCGTAGCGTCTCAAGTTTGCGGGCGACGCGCAGCATTTTCAGTTCGGTTTCGATATCAAGACCGTAGCCGGATTTTATTTCGAGGGTCGAGACACCCTCCGCCAGAAGCGTATCCAGACGGGGCAATGCCTGTGCCACCAAAGCCTCTTCCGAGAGGGCGCGCGTGTCGCGTACCGAAGAAACGATACCACCGCCCGCTTTGGCGATCTCCTCATATGTCGCGCCATTAAGGCGCATTTCGAATTCCATGGCGCGGTTGCCGCCGAAGACCAGATGTGTGTGGCAGTCTATCAGAGCCGGGGTGATCCAGCGTCCCTCACAATCGGTTATCTCGTCGGCCGTTGCCAGGTCGGCGGGCAGATCGCTTTCAGCGCCGGCAAAGACGATGCGGTCGTTGCGTATGGCAATGGCTGCATTTTCGATAGCGCCGATGCCTTCCATGGTAGGATCAAACGTCGCCAGCCGGGCATTGCGCCACAATGCGGTAGTGTCACCCGTCGCCATTCCCTTTGTATATTTGTTCCCTGGCATTTGCTTTTCGCCTTTCTTTTATGTGTCAAATGTATATACATAATAATCACGTTGGCAAGCCGCAATTTCGTATGCGACGTCGGCTTGTCAGAAGAGATCAAGAGGAGAGGGTGGCATGACGGTAATTCACGCGGGCGCAGCACTTCTGGCCGATGGGTGGGTGCAAGATGTTCGCATCCACTGCATGGGCGGTGCTGCTTCATCCGTCGAAACCGGTGTTTCTCCGCAGCCGCAGGATGAACGGCACGCCGTTATCGTGCCGGCCATGCCCAATCTCCACAGCCATGCCTTTCAGCGGGCCATGGCAGGGCTTGCGGAAATTCGCGGGCCTGCCGACGACAGCTTCTGGAGCTGGCGCACGGTCATGTACAAGTTCGCGCTGTCGATGACACCGGATCATGTCGAGGCGGTTGCTGCCCAGCTTTATATGGAAATGCTGGAAGCCGGTTTTGGACGGGTCGGTGAATTTCATTACCTGCATAACGATATGGATGGTTCGCATTACGGCAATATCGCCGAAATGGCCGAGCGTATCGGTGCCGCTGCCTCGCAAACGGGGATCGGCCTGACTTTGCTGCCGGTATTTTATGCGCATTCCGGTTTCGGCGGTCAGCTGCCGATCGACGGTCAGAAACGTTTCATCCATTCGCTTGACAGTTACGAAAGGCTCATGCAGGGCGCCCAAGCCGTGGTGAATGGGCTTCCCGGTGCAACGCTCGGCATCGCGCCACACAGTCTCCGTGCCGTAACTGGTGAAGAACTGGCGGCGATCGAACCGCTGGCGAAAGGCGGCCCGATCCACATTCATGTGGCGGAGCAGGTCAAGGAAATCGAGGATTCGCTCGCCTTTTCAGGTGCGCGGCCGGTGGAGTGGCTTTTGCAGAATGCGCCGGTCGATGATCGCTGGTGCCTTATCCATGCGACGCATATGACAGAAGCCGAAACCCGCCGCATGGCAAAAAGCGGTGCCGTTGCCGGCCTTTGCCCCATCACCGAGGCCAATCTTGGCGACGGCATCTTCCCCGCTCCCGGTTTCATCGCGGAAGGCGGCCATTACGGTGTCGGTTCGGATTCCAACATTTTGATCTCCGTGCCGGAAGAATTGCGGATGCTCGAATATTCGCAGCGCCTGTCGCTTCGGGCGCGCAATGTCATCGCCGATGCCGGCCGTTCCACTGGCGAGAAACTGTTCCAGCAGGCGCTTAAAGGCGGTGGCAGGGCGCTGGATTCAAAAAATCAGATAGAAGCGGGAAAAAGCGCTGATTTTGTCGCGCTTGATTGCTCGGCCGTTCCCCATCTTCCGGCATCCCAGATTCTCGACCAATGGATGTTCGCGAGTAGCGTCCATGTCGATACCGTCTGGGTGCGCGGTAAAAAACTGGTGCAAGCGGGCCGGCACGTCCATCGCCATGAAATATCGGATCGCTTCAACAAGGTCATGGCCGAACTTGTCGATAGCTGATATGCGCTCGATAGGAATGACATCGAGCCGTTGGAAGGCATTGCGGACGTGACGAAAGCATCGGCCGGGCAAACCCTGCACCAGCGTATCCTCGGTGATATAGAGGGCCGGATCGTATCGGGCGAATGGCCGCCGGGTCACCGGTTGCCTTTCGAGGTTGATCTCGCCGCCCACTACGATTGCTCCCGCATGACTGTCAACAAGGTCATGGGCCAGCTTGTGAAGGCCGGCTTGATCGAGCGCCGCAAGAAATCCGGCAGTTTCGTTCGCCAGCCGCAGATTCAGTCCGCGGTTCTCGAAATCCACGATATCAGGGCGGAAGTCGAATCCCTTGGCCTGGAATATGGCTTCAAGGTCCTTAAGCGCACACAGCGTGTCGCGAAGCGTGAGGATCGGACAAGT